>JAKZWC010000074.1:0-4261 GCA_047515735.1 Spirochaetales bacterium
GTTCAAGGTCCAGCCCTGCCCCGTGCGCCGCGGCGAGGTTCACTTTCATCACGCGCTCACCTGGCACGGCTCGCCGCCGAATGCCTCGCCGCGCCGGCGCCGTGCGGTGGCGATCCACTACATGACCGGAGCGGCCCGCTACACCGGCCGCGGACAGCACCTGATGGAGCGCTTCCTGGACCTGCAGCCGGGGGCACCCATGGCGGCAGCGGGGCCGCACTTCCCGATCGTCTGCCGCCGCGGGGTGGCGCTCGGTAATACTCCTCGCCCGGCGCCTTCCTGAGATCGCCCGGGGGCGGATCCTCTCCCGGCATGGCCCGCGGTACCGCGGCTTGTCCTGTTCGATACCGGACGCCTGTAGTAGCATCCCGGTCATGGCAGATCCGTTCTCGCTCGCCGGCCGGCGGGCACTGGTAAGCGGCGGCAGCCGCGGCATCGGCCTGGGGGTGGCCCTGGCCATGGCCGACGCCGGCGCCGCTCTGGCACTGGTGAGCCGTGACCCGGACTCGCTGGAGGCGGCCCGCGCGCAGATCGCGGCGCGCGGCGGGCAGGCCGCGGTGTATCCCTACGACCTCACCGAGGTCGACGGCATCGAGGAGCTGTACCGGAGGGTACGCGCCGACGGCCTGGTCGACATCCTGGTGAACAACGCCGGCGGCACCCGTCGCGCGCCGGCCGAGCAGATCTCGCCAGCCGACTGGAAGTTCGTGCTGGACCTCAACCTGAACTCCGTGTTCCGGCTGTGCCAGGAGTTCGGCCGCGACCAGATCGCGCGCGCCGCGCGGGACGACGCGCCCGAGCAACCCGCCAAGATCATCAACATCGCCTCGCTGATGAGCGAGCAGGTGCGTGAGAACAACGCCCCGTACGCCGCGACCAAGGGCGCGATCCGCCAACTGACCAAATCGCTGGCGGTGGACTGGGCCAGGTACCGCATCAACGTGAACGCCATCGGCCCCGGCTATATCAAGACCGACCTGACCCGGCCACTATGGGAAGATGGCGAGTTCGACGCCTGGGTGCGCGGTCGCACGCCGCTGGGGGCGTGGGGCGCACCGTCGGACATCGGCACCGCGGCGGTATTCCTCGCCTCGCCCGCCGCCAACTACATCACCGGCCAGACCCTGTACGTGGACGGCGGCTGGCTGAGCTCCTTCTGAAGTCGGACTAGCGCCCGAAAACCGCCGCCTGCGGCGCCGCTTTTCGCCCCGCCTTACCTTTTGCCAGGACCTCCTACCGCAGCAGGTCGGCGAGCGCTTCGTCCAGACTCGGATAGCGGAACCGGTAGCCGGCCTGCCCGGCCGCCGCGGGGATAACGCGCTGCGACGCGAGCAAGGTCTCTCCCATGCCCCCGAACATCAGCTTCAGGGCAAGGGCCGGCACGATCATGAAGGCCGGACGCCGTAGCGCCCGCCCCAGAGCGCGGGTGAGCTCGGCGTTGGTCGCGGCGCCGGGCGCGACCAAGTTGAGCGGACCGCGCAGGCTCGCGTCGCTCAAGGCCAGTTCGATCAGGCCGACCACGTCATCGATGTGCACCCATGGCATCCACTGCCGGCCGTTGCCCAGCCGTCCGCCCGCCCCGGCCCGGAACGGTGCCGCCATGCGCGGCAGCGCGCCGCCCTCCCGGGCCAGCACCACGCCGGTACGCAGATACACCACGCGGACTCCCAGCTTCTCCGCGGCGGCAGATTCCCGCTCCCAGCGCTCGGCGACCGCGGCCAGAAAGCCGGCCCCCGGCGCCGCAGCTTCCGCCAGCGACTCGTCGCCGCGGTCGCCGTAGTAGCCCACGGCCGACCCGGCGAGCAGGACGCGCGGTCGCGGCTCGGCGGCGGCCAGCCCGCGCACCAGGTTGGCGCTACCGGTCCAGCGACTCGCTTCGATCCGTTCGCGCCGCGCCGCCGTCCAGCGGCCGGCGGCGATCGGTTCCCCCGCCAGGTGAACCACGGCATCCACGCCGCTCAGGGCCGCCGCCGGCGGCGGTCCCTCCAGCGGCTGCCACGCTACCGCTTGCACCCCTGACGGGGCACGCGCCGGGTCGCGGGTCAACAGCGTCAGTTCGTGGCCCTGCGAACCGAGGCTCCGCACCAAATGGGCTCCGATCAGGCCGGTTCCACCGGTAAGCACGATTCTCATCCCGTTCCCCCGTTCCTCCAGACCTGTACACTGACGAAATCAATGTACACGAAACCTTGACAAAATCTCGACGTTGCGCGAGCTTTTTCTGTGCCGTGGCAGAGTTGAACACCGCACCACGCTACTACTCGATCGGCACGGTCGTGCGCCGCACCGGTCTCAGCGAGCATACGCTGAGGGTATGGGAGCGCCGCTACCAGGTGGTCGCGCCGGAACGCTCCCGCGGCAGGCACCGGCGTTACTCGGAGCACGACGTACGGCGCCTGCAACTGCTGCGTGCCGCCCAGCGCGGCGGCAGTTCCATAGCGGAGTTGGCGCCGCTCACCGATGCGCAGATCATCGGCTTCCTGCAGCAGGCCGAGAACGGCGCCGCGGCGGCGAACCTGGAGGCTCAGGTAGGCGCGTGCGAACAGGCTGTCGAGCGCCTGGATCCCTGGCTGCTCACCGACATACTGACGCGGACCGTTGCCAGTTTCGGACATGTCGCGGTAGCCGAGTCGCTCATTGTGCCGGTGATGCAGCGGATTGGGCGCCGCTGGGCCGACGGCGAACTGGAACCTCATCACGAGCATCTGGCCAGCGCCGCCTTCCGCACCTTCCTGGGCGCGGCCCTGGCGCAGCAACGACCGGCGCGCGGGGCGCCGGCCGCGGTTGCCGGCACGTTGAGCGGTGAACAGCACGAGCTTGGCATCCTGACGGCGGCGGTGGTCGCCGCGGTGGAAGGCTGGCGGGTGGTGTATCTCGGCACCGACACGCCCGCGCGCTGTGTGGTGGCGACGCTGGCCGCGCACCGTCCGGGCGCGGTGCTGATCGGATTCACCCGCAGCCCGGTGCCGCGGACCCGCCTGCAAGCGTTGCAGGTCGTGGTAGGCTCGGTGCCAGCGGGCGCAGTCGTGCTGTGCGGCGGCGCGGGGGCGCACGCCGCACACCGCGCCATCGAAGCGTGTGGCGCGGTGGTTGCAGACCTGGGCGGGATACGCGCTACGCTAAGCATGCGGCTCACGGCCAGCGCCCCCCGGGCGGAGCCGGCATGGAGGAAACGATGATCACTACTGGTATCGGCGACATGGCCGTCTACATCCCCAAGCTGCTGATGCGGCTGAGCCGCCTGTTGGAGCGCTACTCCCTCTCCAACCCTACCATCAAGCGGATACTGGATCGCGCGATCCACAAGACCGGACAGATCTCGGTACGCTTTCCCCACTTCTGGGAGGATGCGGTCACCATGGCGGCGCAGGCGGCGATGCAGCTCCTCTCACGCATGAATCACAGCGCCATCGCCAGCCTGCGCTATATCGCCGTGGGTACCGAGTCCGCCACCGACATGGCCAAGCCGATCGCCGCCCACGTCGGCGGCATGCTGCGGGCCGCGGGGTTCCCGATCCCCGATGCCATCGCGACGTTTCAGACGCAGCACGCCTGTGCCGGCGGCACCTACTCGCTGATGGGCGTCAACGCGCTGCTCTCGCTCAGCCACGGCAGCGATGAGTGCGGCCTGGTCATCTGCACCGACGTGGCGCGCTACGACGCAGGTACCAGCGCCGAGATCACGCAAGGAGCCGGCGCGGTGGCGATGATCGCCGAACGCGGCTGTGGCCTGGTGGAGCTGGAGCTGGCCGGCGCCGGCTATGCCTCGCGCGATGTCGATGACTTCTTCCGGCCGATCGGGGCCGAGACACCCAGAGTACGGGGAGCGTTCTCGGTGCGTTGCTACAAGGAGACGATCGAGGATGCGTTTCTCGACCACTGCCGGCGCACGCACCAGACGCCTGCCGAGGCACTGCAGCAGACGGACCTGTTCACTATTCATGCCCCGTACCATCGGCTCCCGCTGGAGATGATGAGCTTGCTGGTTACCAAGTACCTTGGCCTCTCGGGATCCGATCTGCAGCACTTCCTGGCACAGCGCGACTTCGACGCCTCGATCGCGCCTGCCGCGATCGTCGGCAACCTCTACTCCGGGGCCGTATTCCTCGGGCTCGCCTCACTGCTCACCCGGCGCTGCCAGCGGCGCGGCGAGCGGATGGTGGGAGAACGCCTGCTGCTGCTGTCATACGGTTCCGGCCACACCGCCGTGGCGCTGGGAGGGCGGGTGGCCCACCGGGCCCCGGAGGTCATTCGCCGCTGG
>JAKZWC010000075.1:0-12962 GCA_047515735.1 Spirochaetales bacterium
ATATTACGGAGCGAGCCGGCCTGTCCTTGTTGAATCAGCCTCTGCCAGCCTGCCCGGTCTCTAATTCGCGTTGTCTTGGGAATTTTGCAAAAGGCTCTTCTCATTACTTCATAATCCTTCGTCACGCCGACGCACCGGCTCGGTCACGCCAACAGCGTCATGGGATAGTCTTCGAAGGTGCCGAAGCCGAATCGGCGAAGTCAGCAGGTCAGTGTTGCCGAGGGGCTGCCGTTCCATCCCTGCACACATTAACGGCGGCACTTCCGGGATGGAAGCAAGCCCGGTCCAACCGAGCCGGTCTCCCGCGTTGCCGATCTCGGCGCAGGGGCGGTATGCCCGCGCGGAGGAGGTGCGGCGACCACTCCGCTCGTTCATGGCAAGAATCGCTACCTCGGTAGTAGCCGGCCGGCTTCAGCCGCGCCACCACCCGGTTGGGATCTGGTGGCGCAACACGCGGGGCACGGCATAGCGGGCTCGATGCGGATCAGCTACGGTGGATTCAGCCAGCGTAGCTCTATCGGGCACGTCGGCACCTACTGCCAGCTTGCGAACGGGTTGCCGGTCTCCGCGACCGGGAAGGTGACCCGGGCACCGCGGATGTGCGCCAGACGCGCGGCGATCGTCATCTCCACCGTGAGCCGGGCGGCCGGGCCGAGGCACAGGTCGTACTCCGGCTGCTTGCCGTCGAGCAGGTCCAGCATCGAGCGGGCCATGCGGTGGTGTGCGTTCACCCACTTCTGCCGCCTGGCGACCTGCTCGTGCGCCAGCACCTGCCACTGCGGGGCGCCGAGCAGCGCGGGATGGGGATTGCCCCAGGTCGGTCCGTAGGGATGAGTGTAGGGGTGCAGGTACAGGTCGGGGCCTTCGATCGTCGGGCCCGACAGGCACAGCGTGCCCGCGGTGCCGTGCACCTCGGCGCCGTAGGGCAGCGACTCGCCGTGCCGCCACGCGGTGCTGGCGGCCCAGTAGGAGACGAACTCTACGGTGCAGGTGTCGAACTGGTACTGCGCCGCAATGCCGTTGCCGGCGGTCGGTCCCATCCCGAACGGACCCTCGTACCGATCGGCGGGCGTCGCCGGCCGGCCATCCCGGGTGATGAGCGACTGGCACCACAGCGGGGTCCCGAACAGCTGGCAGGCAAAGTCGAACAGGTGCGGGTAGAGGTCGATCATCCACAGGTCGCCGCTCGCTACCGGGAGCGAGAAGCCGGGCCCGGCCGGCGGGTGCCCGTACAGCCGAACCCAACGCGGTTCGCCGATCTCTCCCTGCCGAATCATCGGAATCGCGTGCTGCTGGATCTGCGGCCGGCCGCGCCACGGATGCGCCATTACCAGCAGCACTCCCGCCCGCTCGCAGGCGTCCAGCATCCGGTCGACCTCTCCCAGCGTGGTGGCAAGCGGCTTCTCGACGTAGACGTGGGCACCAACGGCGGCGGCCGCCAGCACCATCTGCAGGTGGCCGCTCATCTCATGGGTGGCCACCACCGCGATGTCCGGCTTCTCGGCGGCCAGCATCTCGCGGTAGTCGGCGTAGGTGGAACGCGCGCCCGTGCGCTCGCCATACTGACGGCGGCCCCCGGCGTCGGGGTCGGCCAGGGCGACGATCTCCGCCCCCTCCACCCCGACGAACGCCTGCTCGAGGCTGTGCCCGAAGTCTCCCTGACCGGTATGTCCGATGATCGCGACGCGTCTGCTCATCGGGGTTCATTTAAGCACACCGTGTGGCAGCCGAACACCTGCGGATGAGACTCTCCTCCGGTTCCGGCCCTTGTCGGAGAGCGACCGGCGGCACTACGATGCAGCAGGTACACGAATCAACCATGGCAGGCGACAACGGTTCCCAGCCCCGGCAGCGGTTGCTGTACATACATGCGCAGACCCCCAACATCCTGTCTCCGGTGCTGGAGATGACCATCTACGAGCCGGTACCCGGCTTCACGGTGGAGCTGACCGCGGAGGATCCGGAATTCCCCTACGCCACCGTGCACGAAGCGGTGGTGGACGGCTGGCAGGTCGTGCAGTTTCCCATGCATCAGGCCGAGTACGACGACAACGAGATCGATATGGTGGGATACCAGTTCATCCTGCAGAAGATGGAGGTAGTGGAAGCATGAGTACGGCAGTTGCGGCGGCCCCGGCCGCCACGGAGGCGAAGCGGTGCACGCTCGCCGAGTATCTGCTCGACGACCTGGAGGTAGTCAACTTCGTCGTCAAGGGCTATCACATCGTGGAGCCGGATCTGCGCCCCGTCCTGAACGCGACCATCGCCGCCAAGCTGGATGTCATGCAGCGCAACCCCGGCGATGCCATCTGCGACGAGGTGCCCGAGCTGAACGAAGTGCTCGACCATCCCGCTGTGCGCGGTGCCCTGGTGAGCCTGACCGGCAAGAACTTCGCGACGATGTTCCACCGCCACTGGCACTGCAAGGAACCGGACACTCCCTACATGCACTGGCATCAGGACGGCAAGAACCGGCGGAACGTCGCCCTCGACCGTCTCCTCGGTCTCTACTACCCCACCGACGTCAGCGCCGACATGGGGCCGACCATGATCGTCCCGGCCACCCAGTATCGCAACGCCCCCACCGACCGTATGCGCAGCTACGGCAACATCCGCGGCCAGGTGCCGCTGGTGGTGAAGGCGGGCACCTTCGCCCTCACCCACTACGACCTGTGGCACGGCACCGCCGCCAACCGCTCCAGCAAGCGGCGCCACATGATCAAGTTCCTGTTCTCCCGCACCCAGGCCAACGAGGGCGCCACCTGGAAGCACGATCCGCAGTGCATGAACCGGCTGCGGGACTGGAACCTGCGCGAGCAGGCGGCGGACCCGTTCAACCAGCTCAGCTTCGCCAACCCGCTGAACGTGTCGCAGAGCGACTCCTACAAGGAGCGCGCCATCCGCCGCGAGATCTGGGAGCAGCTCACCGGAGAGCCGCTCCGCTAGGAGCCGCCGGCGCGCACCACCATGGACCGGGTCCGCCTGCGCCACGTCGCGCCGTTGTTCTATGTGCGCGACATGGTAGCCGCAACCGAATACTACGTGCGCGCGCTGGGTTTCGCGCCGCCGCCCTACTGGGGCGACCCGCCCGCTTTCGCGATGCCCGAACGCGACGGTGTCGTCATCATGCTCAAGCAGGCGCAGAGCGGCGATCCGATATGCAGCAACAATCCCGACGGTGCTGCCTGCGGCGGTCCATGGGACGCCTACGTGTGGGTGGACGATGCTCGCGCACTGCATGCCGAGATGGTGGCTGCGGGCGCCGAGGTGGCGTACGGCCCGGCGCTGCAATCGGAGTACGGCAACTGGGAGTTCGCGGTGCGCGACCGCGACGGCTACCTGATCGCCTTCGGCTCGGACGCGGGTACGGGCTGAGTTCGGACTAAACGCAGCGCCGATTGCCGGTACGGTACACGTAGTGCTCGCCGCTGCGGTACGCGTACCTGGCATGCTCGCCAGGGGTCACCCCGCAAACGTCGAGAGGATTCGCAAGCGCTGTGTGCTGGACGGGCTGGAGGCCGCTTTGGGGCGGCGCAAACGCAGCCGCGAGCGGGCTACGGTGCTGAATGACGAGGGAGAGGCACAGTTGGTCGCCATCGCCTGTAGCGAGCCGCCGGCAGGGCGGGCGCGGTGGACCCTGCATATGCTGTGCGATGAGTTGAAAACGGCGCCGGGTAGTGCGCTCGATACCCCCACGAGACGGTGCGCAAGGTGCTAATAACCAGCTCAAGCCGTGGCGACAGGAGATGTGGTGCATCTCGCCACAGCACAACGCCGCCCTCGTGTGCGGGATGGAGAACATGCTGGAAGTGTATACCCGGAAGCTTCGCGCTGTAGGTATTCACTGGCGAACCCGCCGGCGCACTCATTCTTCAAGTTCAAGCAACGCCGTGTAGGAGTGACTGATACCGAAGTAGTGGCGCCAGCCGACTACATACCGGAGCAGATTCTTGTATTTTCGGCAAGCCCAACGCTCAGGAAACGGTCCACCTGCCCGCCCCCTCAGCGCTGGTCTCGCAGCCAGCAACCAATTCGGTCGGGGTCTGGCTACCCGAGTTCTCTCTCTTCGACCGCAAGACTGAAAGCCCACAGCCGATGCTCCTGATTGTCAAAGTTGCTCAGTTTGACCTGAACCGTGTTCTCCCCCTCACGCAGATCCACCGGAAAATTGGCGATTTCAAAACCACGATCGTGCCGTCTGGTGGCTATCTTTTCAGCATTGACCCAAAGCGTCAGCCAATCGTCGAAAGCCAGGCGAAGGTTGACCCTGCGATTCGTTTTCGAATCGATCGTGGCACGAGCATACGCCGAGACCGCCACCGGCTTGTCACTGAGAAGCGTAAGCGTCCCTGCAGCATCGGATTCCGATTTGGCATAGTCGTTCCACAGATGCTTGCGTCCGCGGTATTCCCAGGTCAGGTCGACCCAACTCCTTCTGGAGGGAACCGTGAGCGTCGGCAAAGTACGTCCGTCATCGCGCCAGCTCGCTGGCCACACCGCCGCGGTTTCAGGTGCCCCGGCCCTCAGGAATTCCTCAAAGGTAAAGCACCTGTAGGGCCCGGTGACCTGCCACTGCGATGGCGTCTCTAGGGGCGCTGCCGCGGATCCCAGCGTCCTGTAAAAATACAGCACCGACTCGGTATCGTCCGCCCTTGAGCCGCAATAGGCGATAAGCGAAGATCTGAACGGAATCGGATCGGGGCCGTAAAACCGGTACGCCGAGAATTCGGTGGCATGAATGCCAGGATTCACCACATGGGCACAACCGGTCCAGCGGCCCAGAAACTGGTGGTAGGACCAGCCGAAGCCAAAGTCGTCCTCCTCGTTGTAGCCGCGAATGGCATGGGGGTCGCTCTCCCCGTCGATCAACCACACCGAGCCACCGGTGTGATAGAGCAGATCGCTCATATCGCGCTGCCGGATGGCCTTGAACAGCCCCGCCACGAAACCACGACCACCGATCTCGGCGATCTGGAAGGTGCCGCCGAAAGACGCTGCTGCAGGGGTCTCCTTGCGGTGCAGCCCATGCAATCGGTACGGTGTCAGCTCGGTACTGGCCTGGTATTGTTGCCAGTCGATTTGGGAGTAGACCTGTACCGGAACCGGCGACCCGGTTGTCAGCACGATCCGACAGGACGTCTGAAAAGGAATCGGCAGGTAGCAGTTGTACCCACCCTCGGGAAGTATCTTGATCCCGGCACCGTCCGCGCGGTAGTTCGTGGTCCGGGGATCGACCTCGAGCAGCACGCCGAAAAAGGCGTTCAGATCCATGTCCACCTGCGGCTTGTCGTCATCATCGCTAAAAATTTCTATACGAGCGTGGTCGCCAAACGGTTTGTAGATCACGGTCATGTGGCGAATGCAGCCCGGTCCGTGGGCGTTGAAGAGTTCATAGCTTCCCGGCTGCTTGAAGGACGCACGACCGGCATGCTTGCGAGCCTTGAACTCGGTCGGCAGCTGAATCAACGGAAAGTTTGGATCAGGTACCATGCCTGCCTCACGCGCCCGCGGCTAACACCGCCAACGCGGCTTGCTTCACCGCCGGCCGCGTCGAGCACCGGCTCTCTGCCGTCCTGAAGGACGAGTTCTGGTGGAACGCGTTGACCAACTCCTTCATCGCCTCGTTCTTGCGGTCGCCGGGGAAGGCGACGGCGTGTTCCGGCGGTTCCAGCAACCGGCCGATTCCGCCACGAGAGCAGCTCCTCTTCCTCATGGCGGCGCTGAATCTCGGCCATCGAACCCAGATGCTCCCCCAGGCAGCAGCCGCCGAAGTGCATGAACTCGCTGGTGCGGCCTTCAAGGTCTCCGACCCGCTGGTACTATAGCAGTTTCCGGCCGTGGGTATGCATTGCGGTGTGGCAGGCCGTGAGGGTGAGGACTTAGGGGCGGCGCAAGGTAAATGCCCGATTTGGTCTGCCGGCGCCGGAGGACTGCTACCCGGTGTCGCCGACTTCCGTCCGCAGACGTTCCAGTTCCGTCGTCAACTCCTCGCGCACCCGAGCATAGGCGCGATCGTCGTAGACGTTTACCAGCTCCTGCGGGTCGCGCGTCAGGTCGAACAGCTCCCATTCCGGCGGCGTCGGTTCCCCCACCGCCCCGGCGGCATCCAGCGCCTCCCCGTAGTAGTAGATCAGCTTGTGGGTCTCGGTACGCACCCCGTAGTGGGCGGCGACGTTGAAGTGCGCGCCGTGCATCCAATAGCGGTAGTACATCGAGGTGCGCCACTCTTCCACCGCCTCGCCCTGCAACAGCGGGCGCAGGCTGCGCCCCGGCAGCTCCTCCGGAACCGCCACCCCGGCCAGATCGAGCAGCGTGGGCGCGAAGTCGACGTTGAGCACCAGGTGGTCGTCGGCCAGACCCGGTTGGGTGACGCCCGGTCCGCGCATCAGCAGCGGGATGCGGATCGACTCCTCGTACATGAAGCGCTTGTCGTAGAAGCCGTGGTCGCCGAGGAAGAAGCCGTGGTCGGAGGTGTACACCACCAGCGTGTCGTCGGCCAGGCCGGCTTCGTCGAGGTAGGCCAGCAGACGGCCCAGGTTGTCGTCCACCGAGGCCACGCAGCGCAGGTAGCCCTTCATGAACGACTGGTAGTTCCAGCGCAACAGGTCGTCGCCACTCAGGTCCGGCGGCGGCGGATCGGGCACGTGGCGGCGCTGGTGCGCCGTGGCCACCTTCTGCGTCGAGCGCGCGGCGGCGGCGGCGCGGTTGCGGTAGTCATCGCGGAGGGTGGGCGGTTCCGGCAAGTCGCGGTCGGCGAACAGCTCGGCGTGGGCGTCGTCATAGGTGAACGGGTCGTGCGGCGCCTTGTTGCCGAGGTAGAGGAAGAAGGGCCGCTCGGGGTCGCGCCTGCGCAGCCAGTCCAGCGCCAGGTCGGCGAGGATGTCGGTCACGTAGCCGCGACGGGTCACCGTGCCGCCCGCCTCGTGGAACTCCGGGTCCACGTACTTTCCCTGCACCGGCAGCACGCTCCAGTGGTCGAAGCCCACCGGATCGCTGTTGCCGCCGTGGCCCAGGTGCCACTTGCCGAGCGCGGCGGTCTGGTAGCCGGCCTCGTGCAGCATCATCCCCAAGGTGCGCTCGCGGGTGTGGTCGATCACGTCGTTCAGGGTGCGGATGCCGGTGGTGTGGCTGTACTTGCCGGTGAGCACCGTGGCCCGCGCCGGCGTGCAGATGGAATTGGTGCAGAAGCAGCGATTGAAGCGTGCCCCTTCGCTTGCCAGCCGATCCAGGTTGGGCGTGGACACCAGGCTGGCACCGTAGCTGGAGATCGCCGCCGGCGCGTGATCGTCGGCAATGACGAACAGGACATTGGGCCTCGACATGCTGCCATCATCAGCCATCGAGACCGCTCTGGCCAGAGACCGCGTGCGCTGCGCGCCACTACACTCGTTGCCGTGTGCACTATGCTCGTGTACTCTGGGTGCTATGCGCAACATCACCCTAAGCGCGGACGATGGGCTCATCCAGGCCGCGCGCGCGCGGGCACGTGCCGAGAGCACCACGTTGAACGACGCGTTTCGGCACTGGTTGGCCAGCTATGCACGGCGTGATCGACAGGCAGCCGATGCGTTGGCGCTGATCGATGAGCTCAGCAGCTACGTGCGCACCGGCGGCCGCACCTTCAGCCGCGACGAACTGAACGAGCGGTGAGCTTCGTCGACACCAACGTCTTCGTCTATCTGTTCGACGAGACCGATCCGGCAAAGCGCAGTCGCGCCCGTGAGATCGTCCGCTTGTCCCTGACTCGGAGTTGGGTTGTCAGCTACCAGGTGGTCCAGGAGACGCTCAACGTCATCACGCGCAAACTCAGCACGCCGTTGACGGCAGACCATGCGCAACGCTTTCTGAATGCCGTGCTGCTCCCGCTGTGGTCGGTCGCGCCAAGTGCCGAGCTGTACCGTCGCGGGCTGGATATTCAATCCCGCTACCAGTATGGCTTCTACGACGCACTGATCATCGCCGCAGCGCTCGAAGCATCCTGCACCCGGTTGCTCAGTGAGGACCTGCAGCACGGCCAGAAGATAGAGAATCTGACCATCGAGAACCCGTTTCTTGGTCTACCGCAGCCCGCCGCACCGCGTGGCTGACCGGATCTCGGGGTAGTCGCGTCGCGCCGGGTTCTTCGCTACGACGTGCAGGCGGCCGGTCGCGGCCTTCAGGAGGTAGTCATGCGTGCAGCATTGATGGAGCGAGGGAGAATCTGGGTCGACGAGGTACCCGATCCGACACCCGCCGAGGGTGAGGTGGTCTTGAAGTCGGTCGCGTGCGGGATCTGCGGATCGGATCTGCACGCGGCGCAGCACACGCAGGAGTTCGTGGCGACAAGCCTCGAAGCCGGCGGCGCGTTCAAGCTGACCACCCTTGATCCCGTGGTGCTCGGTCACGAGTTCTGCGCGGAGGTGATCGAGTCGCGCGGCGATCTCAAGGCCGGGGACCTCGTTTGCTCGATGCCGAGGCTGGGCCGTGAACCGTCCCTCCCGGTCGGCTGGTGCAGCGACATCCCCGGCGGTTTCGCTGAATACCTGTTGTTGTCGGAACGGCTGCTCGTGCCGGTGCCGCGGGGAACCGCCAGTGAGAACGCGGCGTTGACGGAACCGATGGCCGTGGGCTTGCACGCGATCAACATGGCTCGTCTCGACGGCGACGAGGCCTTGATAGTCATTGGCGGAGGGCCGGTGGGTCTGGCGATAACGGCCAACCTGAAGGCGCGCGGCGTCGGCCCGGTGGTGGTGTCGGAGCTGTCGGCGAAACGCCGTGCGTTGAGCTTGGCGGTCGGCGCGGACATCGTGGTGGATCCGCGCCAGTCGAGTCCGTACGAGGTGACCGACGTGCGCCGCCGGGACAACGTCGTGATCTTCGAATGTGTCGGCGTACCCGGGATGATCGACGATATCTTCCTGCATGCGCCGCGTGCCGCGCGGATCGTTGTCGTCGGCGTCTGTCTGCAGATGGACCACGCGCGCCCGTTGATCGCGGTGAACAAGGAGCTGAACGTGCAGTACGTGCTCGGCTACTCGGCAGCGGAGTTTCGCGACGCGCTACGGCGCATCGCCGACGGTACCCTGAATGTCGAGCCGGTGATCACCCATACGGTGGGACTCGACGGCGTAGCGCAGGCATTCACCGACCTCGGTCGCCCTGACGCCTACGGCAAAGTGGTCGTCGTGCCTTGGGGATAGTCGCTGGCCTGGGACGCCGGATCTTCGGCACCGGCCCTGAACAGTAGTGACATGGCGCCTGTCATCCACCACACTCGCGGCCATGACCGGTGCTGATGGTGCGGGTGGCGGCGGCGTGCGGCCTATCGATACCCACGTCCACTTCTGGGAGCTGGCCGGGTATCGCGGCTACGACGGCTGGTTTCGCGGGCGCGACTACCTGAGACGCGACTACCTGCCGCATCATCTGCGCCCCGAGTTGGCCGCCATCGGCGCCGAAGGCGCTATCATCGTGGGCGCGGCGCCGGACTCGCACCGCCACAACCTGGAGTGGGGCGCCATGTGCGAGCAGCACCCCGACGTGGTGGGCCTGGTCGGCAGCTACAGCCTGACCTCGCCGCACCTTGGGGAGTGGCTGGACGCCTATGCCGGCAAGCCGTGGTTCCTGGGCATTCGCAGCCAGCCGCAGCTCCCGCCCGACCGGTGGGGAGAAGATGCCGCCGCGGACCGCGGCGCCCGCGAGTTGCTGCGGCGTGGCCTGGTGCTGGACATCCTGGTGGAGCACCCGCTGATCCCGGCGGTGGGCGTGTTCGCACGCCGCCACGAGGAGCTGACCTTCGTGCTCAACCACTGCGGGCTGCCGCCCTTCCGCGACGGCGACCTGACGCTGTGGGAGCGGCACGTGCGCGCCCTGGCGACGGTTCCCAACGTGGTAGTGAAGTACTCCTCGTTCTTCCTGCACTGCCACCCGCGCTGCGACCCGGAGCAACTGCGCCATGCCGCCGCGGTGCTGTTCGAGGCGTTCGGCAGCGAGCGGCTGCTGTGGGGCAGCAACTGGCCGCCGGAGCTGGTGGGCGGCAGCTACGGCGAGGCGTTCGCCACGATGCTGGACTCCGCGCCGACCCTCACCGCATCCGAGCGCGCCCGCGTGCTGCGCGACAACGCGGTGCGTGTCTACCGACTGCCGGCCTGATAGTCGCGCCGGACCAGCCGACAACTGCGGGGAAGTGCCGCCTCCCTATCCCGGTTCGGGCACCGGCGCGGCCGGATTGAGCAGCCCCTCCGTCCGCAGCTCTTCCCACAGCGCCGCTGGGGTCCCCGGCCGCGTGCCGCGCAGCGCCTGATCCAGCTCGGCGCCGCTGCAGGCGCCGAAGATCAACGAGCCGATGGCCGGCTGCCTGGCGACGAACTGCACCGCGGCGTGGGACAGCTCCACCCCGTGCCGCTCGCACACCTGCTGCAGCCGCCGCACTCGTTCCTGCAGCGGCGCCGGTGCCGGCAGGTAGTTGTAGCGCGCGTCGTCGCGCGGACCGGTGGCCAGAACGCCGCTGTTGAAGATGCCGGCCCCGAGCACCGGCCGCCGCGCCTGCCGCTGGCGCTCCAGGAACGGCAGCGCGCCCTGCTCCAGCAGGGTGTAGCGTCCCGCCAACAGCACGCAGTCCAGGTGTTCCACGAACGGCTCGACCATGCCCCAATGATTCACCCCGGCACTTACGGCACGGATCAACCCCTGCTCGCGCCAGCGCACCACCAGGGGCAGGGTCTCCGCCAGCACCTGCTCGGCGAATCCCTCCGGCTCGTGCAGATGCAGGATGTCGATGCGTTCGACCCGCAGCCGGCGCAGACTGCGCGCGAAACAGCGCTCCACCCCGTCGGCGCTGAAGTCGTAGTCGAAGCCGCCGGTCACGCCGCCGGAGAGGATGCCCACCTTGGTGTTCAGCACGTAGCTGTCGCGGGGAACGCCGCTCAGGGCGATGCCCAGCCGTTCCTCGGCCAGGCCGTTGCCGTACAGCGGTGCGGTGTCGAAGAAGCGCACCCCGCACTGCAGGGCATGCTCGATGGTGGCCACCGCTTGCCGCTCCGGCACTTCGCCGTGCAGCCCGGTGCCCAGGCCGATGCGCGGCAGCCGCAGGCCGCGGCCGATCGTCACGGACGCCGGCGCCGGTTGTTCCATGGCGCCAGCTTAGCGGGCGCCGCATTGCGCGGTCAAACTGCCCCTCACGGGGCGCTCTACTAGTAGCCCTCGATGAACGTCATCCACATTCTCTGCGACACCCTGCGGCGCGGCCGCTGCGGTGCCTACGCGCGGGCGCTCCTACGGTCGTCGGTCGGTGAGCTGCTCAGCGCCCAGCGCGGGTCCATCGTGAAACCGATGTCCAGCGCAAGATAGGGGAACTCCGCCGCGATCGCATCGTAGATCCGTTGTCGGATCCGGTCGTGCAGGCGCGTATCGATCGGGTCCGGAGTGTCCTCCGGCACGATCACATACAGATGGATGTACAGGTAGCGCCCCACCTCCGTCACCCGCAAATGGGTCTCCGAGTGCGCCACGCCCAACAGGACCTCGTCCACCAGCGCGACGACACGCTCCCGTATCGCGCGCTCCGGGGCCCGGCCCAGCAACTGCCGCCAGTTGCTGCGGATGATGCGAATCGGCTGCGGGGCGGCGATCGCGGCGATGACGAGCATGATCACCGGATCGGCGTAGCGCGCCCACTGCGACCAGCGCGAATTCTGCAGCAGCAGCGTGGCCACGAACGCGACCCCGACGGCACCGCTGATCAACGTGTCGATCACCGCGTTCTGGGCATCCACCTGCACGATGGGCGACCCGGACCGGTGCGCCAGCTTGCGCAGCACCACTGCCAGGGAGGCGCCCCCGCCGACGGCAATCACGGCGTAGACGATGCCGCCCACGGCCGCCACCTCCTGGCCGCCGGTCATCAGCGCCGTGACCGCGCTCCACAGCGCATAAAGCAGCGCCAGGGTGATGAGGATCCCCTTGAACAGGTTCAGCATCGGCTCGAAGGTGGCGTAGCCGAACGGGTACTGATCGTCGCGCGGGCGCTGCACCAGACCGGAGACGTACAGCGTGAGCAGGCCCACCACCGCGAAGATAAGTGAGAACACGCCATCCAGGAACACCGCTCCCGACTGGCTGGCGACCGAAATCACTACCCCGATCAGCCCGAACGATGCGCTGACGACGATCGTGATGACGATCGACCGCCGCTCCAACTGTGCCGGCGTCATGAGCCCTCCGTCGGGCCATAGTACCGTATCGCGCCCGGCCGCGGTGGCCGCGGTGGCCGCGGTGGCGCGAACGAATGACCTGCCCTTGTGTGTCGATTCTGATCCCGTTACTGTGCGCTGACATGGCTGACGGCGACCGGCAGGAGAGCGGCGCACACAGCAGGACGGGCGTGATGCCGGCGAGCAGGACGGCGCTGCTGGTGGCGGCGATTCGCGCCAGCCACCTGCGCTGGAACCATCCTCCGATCTTCACGGATGACTACGCGCTGCAGATGACCACGCCGTTCTGGCGCCTGGTCGCCACCAACCGGCTCCTGAACCGGCTCATCGTCCACCGCCTGCTACGGGTGTTCCGGCCGATACATACCGAGAACATCCTGCGTATCCGCTATGCCGAGGACCGGCTGCAGGAGGCGGTCGCCGCCGGGGCCGCTCAATACGTGATTCTCGGGGCCGGGCTCGACACCTTCTCGCTGCGCCAGGGGGAACTCGCCGAGCGGCTGCGTATCTACGACGTGGACCACCCCGCCTCGCAGGCAATGAAGCGCCAACGGCTCATCGCCATCAACGGCAGCGTCCCCGCCAACCTGGTCCTGGTGCCGGTCGACTTCGAGACCGACCGGCTCGATGAGCAGCTGACGGGGGCCGGCTTCGATACCGGCACCCCGGCGTTCTTTTCCTGGCTGGGAACCACCTACTACCTCACCCGGGAGGCGATCCGGGACACCCTCGAGCGCACCACCGCCGTGGCGGCGACCGGCAGCCGAATCG
>JAKZWC010000076.1:0-4969 GCA_047515735.1 Spirochaetales bacterium
TCCTGGTCGACCATCGCAGCGGCCACCGGGATCGACGAGGCCGCCTTTGGCCAGCTCAAGCGCCAACTTGAGGCCACGCGCGACGGCGCCGACCGATAGACCCTCCATGCAACGCTGAACAGGTCGGTCCGCACAGCCCATCAGTCCCGACCCACCTGGAGTCAGCAGGTCCCGCGTGCAGGTCCTCCTCGCTCTTAAGCCGCCCCGCATTGAGACCACGGTCAGCGCGGGAGGAGTTGCTGTAATGGGCTACGTGGCTGACGAGGGGACGAGGGACCGGTTTCGTGCCGGAGGATCCGAGGAGATCACCAAGCACGTGGACGCAAAGAGGCGTTCTGGCGGATCGCGCTGCTGTTCCTGCCGCTGGCGGTGTTCGGTGTGTTCGTCATCCGGCCGCTGGTCGATACCTTCTACTACAGCTTCACGGACTGGAACGAGTGCAGCCGCGATTACCGGTTCGTGTGGCTGGGCAACTTCGCTGGCGTGGTGACCGACCGCCTGTTCACCAACGCCACGGTCAACACGCTGATCTGGACCTACCAGCCCGACTGGGATCTGCTCAACGCCGGCATCAAGGCGGTGACCGGCGCGCCGCCCACCTTCGCCTGGCTGGCGGAGCCGGAGACCGCGCTCTACTCGGAGATCGTCGCCTGGTCGTGGCAGCAGATGGGCTTGGCGATGGTGATCTTCCTGCCTGCTGGAAGCCGCGGAGATCGAGGGCGCCTCCCGCCGGCAGCGCATCCGCCACGTGGTGCTGGCGCTGCTGCGCCCGGCCGCTTGAGGTTATATCGGCAACTTCTTCAGGCAGGGCGGAAGGTCTCCCCTATCAGCCCCGGAGCACGGGGTTCGATGCCGCTCGCCCGCAGGCACGCGGACCAGGAGTCGAGATAGTCCGCGAAGGTGGCGTCCGCGGCCGGATCCCAGCGGTTCAGCCAGCGGCATTCGCGCCACAGCGAGGGGTCGTCCAGAAACGGCTGCAGCAGCGCCACCGCCACCGTGCCGTTGAGCCTGCGCTGATAGCGGGTCCGGTTCAGGGCCGCGGCGTTGTCCCGCAACCACCGCGGCAGGTCGTCCGAGGCGGGCCGGTCATACTGCTCCGCGGTTGCTCTGGCGTAACTGTCGAAGTGTGGCGCGTACGCGGAGGCGCCGCCGACAGCGGTGGGTGGCTCCTCGAGCCACACCGTAGCCAGTCGCCGCAGCACGAACAGCGCCGCCAGCTCGCACATGCTCTCGTCGAACCAGCCATGCCGGCGTCTCCGGTGGCGGTCGAAGTTGGTCATGACGTGACCCAGCTCGTGCGCGAACTGGTAGACGTACTGGCACCAGTAACAGTCGCGCGCGCTGAGCCGGATCAGGTAGGGCCGCCGGTCGTAGAACACGCGCGGAACCCGGCTCCAGCGGGCTACCCGGAGCGGCGCGTCCGGCGGCTCGCCGAACCCATCCAGCAGCACCGCGGCCGCGGATGCCAGCACCCCGTGGATCGCCGCCAGGCTGACCCGGCCCCACGGACCCTCCTCCACGGTGAGCAGCGCAGCGGCGACCTCAGTCATCCGCTGCCGTTCCGTGCCGCTCTTCCGCCAGCACCGCTTCCGGCCCGATGATGGGCACCCCATCCACCGCGGCCGCGGCGCTGCGTTTCGCCCACAGCGCGAAGTGCACCCGCCGGCCGCCGCGGAACGGCAACTGCCGCGCCTTGCGCTTGAGGTCGGCAAGCACACTCGCCGGGCAGAAATGGTCCGTCCACTTCACCTCTCCGACGAGCAGATGACGCCGGTCGGAAGATTCGGCCACGACGTCAAGCTCCAGCGGGGCGCCATCGGCACCCCTGCCCCACCAGCGGGCGGCGGGGTTCCAGCTCATGCCGTGCAACGTCATGCGAGCCACCGAATCCCGTGCTATCCACTCCCACACCTCCGCTACGTGGCCCGCGAGTCGCGCCCGCACGTCGGCGTATACCGGAGCGATGAGATCGGCCTCGAGACGGGAACGGTTGGGCGCCACGAAGCGATACCAGAACAGCAAGAACGGATCATCCAGCCGATACGCGGTGCGTTTCGTAGACCGGGTACTCTCGCCGAACGGAAGTTCGCGCCGGACGTAGCCGAGCTCGATCAGCCGGCTCAGCGGACGGTGCAGGCTGGTTGCCGGCTGGCCGAGACGCCCACCGATCTCGCTGAGGCGGTGGCACCCCGCGCCGATCAGCGCCAGCAGCGAGTTGGCCTGTACGATGCTGCGTACATCGTCAAGCAGCAGGCGCGACGGTTCCCCATGCAGCACCCCGTGGCGGTCCAGGATCAGCGCCGGAATCGCCTCCGCCGTGGAGCCGTAGTCCGCCGCCAGCTCCCAGTTGCGCGGCAACCCTCCCCATATGGAATAAGCAACGACGCCCTGTTCGGGGTCCAGTTTCAGCGCATCCCGCAGCGTGGCAGGCGGCATCGGGGTAACCTTGATGAGCTCGGAGGCCCTGCCGTACAGCGGGGCGGTCTCATCGAGGACCAGGCCGTGCATCATGCGTTGCGAAGAGCCACACAGCAGCAGCCGCGGCGCCCCGGTGCGCGGCGCGTCGATCAGCTTCTGGATAATGCTCGGCAGCGCCGGTGAGACCTGCACCAGATAGGGCAGCTCGTCCAATACCAGCCACGCGCCCTCGGGGGCCCGCGCGCACCAGGTTTCCAGGAGCGCCGTCCAGTCAGGATAGGACGCCGCGGCGAAGCCCGGCACGACCCGCGCCGCCTCCACCGCAAGCGCCTGTCGTTGCAGACCGGCAGCGCTCAAGTCGGCCAGGTAGTAGACCTGCCGGTGTCCGCGCAGTGCCTCCTGCAGCAACCGGGACTTGCCGCACCGCCGCCGCCCGTAGACGACGATCAGCGATCCACCCGGTCGTGCCAGGGCGCGTCGCAGCCTGGTCAGCTCACGCTGCCGGTTGAGGAATGGAAGCCGCACTGCACGAACATTATGTCACAGAGACATTATGTTGATGCAACAGCTTATCGACGTGCTCCCGGAAGATCTCGGCTTGTCCTGATCACTGGCGCACGCCGAACAGCTTGAAGCCGAACCGGCCGAGGTCCACGGTCAGCGTCCCCTCCTCAGCCCGGATCACCTCGCCGCTGAGGTCGTTGCGCAGCGCATCGATCCCGTCCCCCAGCGTGACCCGCACCCGGCACGGCTCGACGCCGAAGTTGAACACGGTCACCGCGCGCTCCGTGCCATCCTCGCTGGTGCGCAACGCCGCGAACACGGGCCGGCGGCGGTCGGTGGGCAGCTCGTGAATGTCGCCGATCGCCAGCGCCTTCTCGCGTGCCCGCAACGCCATCATCCGCTTGAAGAAGCGGTAGGGAGAATGCGGATCCGCCTCCTGACGCTCCATCTCCGGCAGGTCGAGCTGTCCCCAGCAGACGCAGTCCAGCGAACGCAGCGGAGTGAGCGGCCTGGTAGGAAAGGCGATGGCATTGGCGAACGCCCACACCTGGTCGGGCAGTGCGGCGTTGAAGGCCACCTGCAGGCGGAACATCTGCACCTTCCAGGGCAGGTTCTTGCCGCTGTACTGCTCGTACATGTCGTCGCCGAACTGCTGGAACGGGAACATGCCGAACTCGATCAGTTGCCGCCGCCGTGCCATGCCTCGGCGGATGTGCTCCGCGTCTCCGTCGAGCATCGCGGCAAGCTCGTTGTAGAGCCCGATGCGTCCGGCTCCGGTGCCGGCGTTGAACTCGCCCTGGCGGATGATGTCGTGTTCCAGTGCACGGTTCTCGCTGGTTACGAAGCCGCGGCGCGCCTTCACGCAGCGCGTAATCGCGCGCACCGCGTCGACGTTAAAGTTGCGCCAGGTGCCCGGCGCATCGACGTCCCAGCCGGCGATGCCCTTGTCCATCCAGAACGCCACGTGTTTCAGGTACGCGTCCACGTAGGAGCGGTTGGCGAGGTCGGGCCCGGGGCGGCTCCAGGTCAGGGCGACGCTGCCGTCATCCTCCCAGCCGAACCAGCCGACGCGCGGGTCTGCCCGTCCGGCCGCACGCGCCTCCCGCGCCGCGAGATAATCGGGGTGGCGCCAGCCCAGGTACTCGGGCACGGCCATCACCATGATCGCGAAGTCCCTGGCCCGGCAGTCGGCCATCAGCCGGTCGAAGTCGGCCATGGTGCCGTATACCGGATCGACGGCGAACCAGTCCTGCGCCACCAGCCCGTACCACTCGAAGTCGTCGTCGAAGCGCGTCACCTGCTGGAAGCGCAGCCCGGTGATGCCCATGTCGATGAGTTCGTCGAGGTGCCGGCGGATGCCCTCGAAGTCACCGATCCCGTCGCCGTTGGAGTCCCAGCACCCTGCCACCGTCACCGTGAGAATGGTCGGATGAATGGTCCACCACCCTTTCGGCTTAGCCATGTCGGGATCCATATTCAGCGATATCGATCTTGCACCGGGAGCGCATTCTTGCAATGTTTGAAGAACAAGCGTAGTTCGGACTTGCGCCATTTCACGCAGCGAAAGCCAGCACTACGCGTTCTACGGTTGTAGCCGTATTGGTCAACAACAGCGGTGTGTCCGAAGATTCTGACGAGTGGCGAGTAATCTTCACACGTGGTGGGTTGTCATCGGCAGAGCGCCGTGGCAGCCCAGGAGCTCCGTTACTTGTACTCCTTCTTACTCTTAATAGAGCGGCTTCCCATTCGGCGACGGTATCATCATCGGTGGAGAATAGAAAATCTCTTGCCTGATTCTCAAAGTCCGGGAAGTCGTTACTATCGGCTGCGATATCCGAGAAAATCCCTGTCAAAGTTTCGCGGAGATCTCTCTCAGCATTCTCCATGTCGTTTCCGAAAGACGCAAAGGAACCTGGGTTTACACCATCAATCCATACCGTACCGTCTTCCTGATTCACATGTGCCGTTGCCCGTCCCGAGAGCTCAATCTTAAGGGGAGTCCCTTGGTAACCCGTGACCATCCGATATGAAAAAAGCAGCGGCCACT
>JAKZWC010000077.1:0-3436 GCA_047515735.1 Spirochaetales bacterium
CGGTTACAGGGCCGCGTTGAATCTGTGGTGGTCGGCGGCGTGCTGGGCCTGCAGCGCCCAGCGCGACGCGTTCAGCACGTCGCTGCTGCTCAGCACCCGCGGCGTGGCGCCGGCTAGCTCGATGAGGAAGTCGTCAAGATAGCAGTGGTCGTCAGCCGCGAGCGGCGCGAACAGCTCGCCGCTTTCGGCGCCGCCGCGCCACAGCCGCACGGCGTTGTCCTGTACGGCCGTCTCCGCCAGGCCGCCGTCGCCGTGAACGGTAAAGCGCCAATACTGCGGCACGCGGTAGCCCTGTCCTTCCGGCCCCAGGTAGGAGAGGTCGCCGAGCACACCGATGCCGCCGTCGAGCTCCAGCATCATCTGCGCCGCCACCTGGAAGTGGGGGTGCTGCGGCAGGCGCTCGTTCCAGCAGCGCGCGGCCACCAGCCGGCGCGGCGCTCGGCCGAGCAGCCACGGCAGCACGTCGAAGGCGTGGATGGCGATGTCATTGATGGTGCCGCCGTGCTTGCCCGGCTCGAAGTACCAGCCGGGCCGCTGGCCGAGATTCAGCGGGTGCTGCGCCAGAAATGTCACCGTGTGCACGGTTCCGATCGCCCCGTCGGCAAGCAGCGCTCGCAACTGCCGCAGGTTGCCGTTGCCGCGGTTGCCGAGCATGCAACCCACCACCGGCGTTCCCGGACCGCGGCTCAATGCGGCGATCCGGTCCAGCTCGGCGAGGTCGATGCAGATCGGCTTGTCGAGCAGCACGTGCTTGCCCAGCTCCAGCGCCCTGATCGCCAGGCTGCCGCGGCGCGCGTAGTAGTCGCCCACCGCCAGCACGTCGAACTGCTCCGGTTCGGCCAGCAGCTCGTCGACCGTGCCGTGGGTGAACTCCACCCCGCGGGCGTGCGCGGCTGCTGCCGCGTCCGCGTCATCCTCGGCGGCAGCGACCAGCTCCGCGTCCTCACGCGCAGCCAGGGCCGCCACCAGATCGAATATGTGGAAGTGACGCACGCCGGCCAGGGCGAACCGCACCGGCCGCGCGGCGTCAGGCATCGTGATTCGGGTAGCCGGGCCGGTTGAAGTAGGCGTTGTCGACGAAGCCGCCCGCCGAAGTGACGTCGGCGGCCGCCCAGTGGGTAGCGTAGCCGCGACGCCAGCGCTGCGACCGGTTCACGTGCGAGGTATGCAGGGTGTGGCTGTGGTGCAGCACCACCCCGCCGATGCCGACCGGGGCGATCGACTCGCGGGTGCCCGAGAGGACGCGCTCGATCACCTCGTGCGGGGGCACTTTGTTGTGCGGCTCGCCGGGCACCACCTCGTGCGGCAGGATCGGCTGGCGATGCGAGCCGTCGATGTAGCGCAGGCAGCCGTTCTCCTCGTCGACGTCGTCGAGCGCAATCCACGCCGTTACCACATGATCGCCCGGGTCACACCTGAAGTAGGCGTTGTCCTGATGGTAGGGCTTGGCACTCCCGATCGCGGGCGGCTTCATGAGGATCTGGTCGGCGGCCAGCTCCACGGGAGCGCCGATCACCGTTTCCAGCAGGGCGCGTAACCGGGGATCGAACACCAGCGCGCGGAACTCGGCGTGGCGGGTATAGGGACTGCCGACCTTGCGCGGGGCGCTCTCGCCGGATGCGGCACGGTCGAACAGATAGTCGCCCGCCGCGGAAGCCGGAACTCGCTGCAGGTCCTGGTAACCGATTTCCTGTGCCAGCGCCGCGACCTCTGCCGCGCGCTCCGCGGAGAATACGCCTTCCACCACGGTCCAGCCGCGTTCCCAGTAGCGCCGCTTCGCCTCCGCCCAGTGCTGATCCCGACTGCTCATACCGCTCATCCTTATATCGCCATCCCTTCCGGCAGGACCTGCCCGCGGGTACCCAGGGCGGCTGGTGCGTTATCCGGGCGACTTGTCGTCTGCCGGTTCGTGCTCCGGGGTCAGGCGGTACCAGAAGCGATCGCTGATGATAAGCCCGTCCCGAAACGTGAACAGCGCCACCCCCGTGCGATACTTCCGCTCCCCCTGATAGTGGGACACCTCCACCGCGGCGCTGTCCCCCTCGATTATGAGCTGCTCGACCTTGACCCGGAAATCGCTCTGCCCGGCGAGCTGATCGGCCAGTATCCTCTTGTGCTCGTCGGCGCTCTTGCTGCCGGCGTCGAAATGCGCGTAGCGGGGATGCAGCACCTCGTCGATTGCCGCGAGGTTGCGCTGATTGAACACCTCTTCATGGAAGCGCATCAACACGGTGCGATGAGTTTCTACCGACACTTGCGAGCCACCTCCTGGCGCGAATGGTGCCACGGCCGCCGGTTCAGTGCAATGCACCGAAACTCGCACGCCGTGAGTCTCGCTGGGCACCTTCCCCGCGCCCTCCGACGGCGCCGCGCGCGGACTGTCTTCTGTACCCGTCACGTACACCACGCATAGGGGCCCGGACCGGTGGTGAGCAGGAGGCCGGCGACTTGGTGACGCATCGCGGTCACCCGTTCGCCATGCGCCGGCGTGGCGGCCAGGTTGCGCATCTCGCGCGGGTCGGCGGCCAGATCGTAGAGTTCGTCGATGTCGTGCCGGTTGCGCACGTACTTCCAGTCCCCGTCGCGCAGCATGACGTGAGCGGCAAGCTGCTCCGGCGCCCGGTCACCCCCGTAGATCGCCCGCTGGCTGGCGATCTCCGCCAGCACCGGCGTCGGCTCAGGCTCCACCCCGCGGCGCAGCGCGCCAGCCAGGGAACGGCCATCCAGCGGCGCCGGCAGCGGCGCGCCCGCCAGCTCCAGGAGGGTCGGCATCAGATCCACCCCGCCTACCGGGCCATGCACTTCGCCGCCGGCGGGCAGCCCGCCCGGCCACGCCAGGATGCTCGGCACCCGCACTGCCTCCTCGTACATCAGGCACTTCTCCACGAAGCCGTGGTCGCCGAGCATCTCACCGTGGTCGCTGCTGAACACCACCACGGTATCGTCGGTCAATCCGAGCCGCTGCAGACGGTCGAGCAGCCGTCCCATCTCGGCATCGATGTGGGTGATCAGCGCGTAGTAGTGCGCGAACATGCGCTGGTAGGAGCGGTCGTCGAGCGTGCCGGGCGGGATGCGGAACTTCGCATGGTGCTGGTAGCGCGGCTTGCCGGCCAGCGGGTCGTGGCGGGACACCGGCAGGGGCACCTCCGCTTCCGGGTAGCGCGTGAGCAACTCCGGCATGATCATCATCTCCGGATGCGGATCCTTGACGCCGCACAACAGGAAGAACGGCGAGCCGGCCAAGTCGTCGAGCAGCTCGACGGCGCGGTCCACGGTCCAGGTGGTGCGCTGCTGGCGCGGATCGGCGATGGTGCCGAACGGGAGCGTGTTGGGTCCGTAGCGCTGCACCTCGGGAGCGCCGCCGCGGTACGGGTTGGCAACTCCGCAATCGGCGAAATAGCGCACCAGCGGATCGTCGGGATCGCGGTGGTAGCGG
>JAKZWC010000078.1:0-5779 GCA_047515735.1 Spirochaetales bacterium
GCGCACAAGGCGGGCGTCATCGGCGACACCGTCGGCGACCCCTACAAGGACACCTCCGGACCATCGATCAACATCCTGCTGAAGCTGATGTCGATGGTGTCGATCGTGTTCGTGACCAGCTTCCTGGCGCTCAACAACCAGCTGGTTTCGCTGTTCGGGTAGCGGTTGGTGCCTCAGGCCTGGTCGCCGGCGATGGTCAGCAGGTAGCCTTCGCCGCGCACCGCGGTGATGGTCAGGCCGCTGCCGGCTGCGCCACCGCCGGAGGCGCCACCGCCCATGGCGGTACGGCACTTGCGGCGCAGGGCGGCCACGTGCACGTCGACCACGCGGCTGGGTGTCGCCGGTAGCCGGCCCCACAGCCGATAGAACAAGGCGTCACGGCTGGTGACCCGTCCGGCGTTGTGCAGCAGCATCTCCAGCAACCGCGCCTCGGCCGCTGACAGCGCCACTGTCGCGGTAGGGCCGTGCAGCGTCGTGCCCTCCAGCCACAGGCCGCCGAAGCGTCGCGCCGGCAGACATGCCTCCAGCCAGCGGATCACCCGCAACTCCAGCTCGGTCAGCGTCCACGGGTCGCGCAGGTAGTCGACACAGCCGCGCAGCAGGGCGGCTGCCAGACTCTGCTCCGGACCGTAGGCCAGCACCGGCAGTGCCAGACGGCCGTCGGGCGCCAATATCGTGTTGGTGATCGCCGCCGGAAGGATGAACAGGGCGACGTCGCTGCGCGGGTCGAACTCCCGGGCCAGCAACAGGCGAAAGCCTCGTCCACCGCGCCGGGGGCCGGTACGGGCGCGGCGCACACGCGCGTCGAGAAACGGATCCTGGGACACGAACAGGACGCTCGCAAGTCCCGCAGAATCGGTCATCGCGGCGGTTCAGGGACGGAGACCGGGAACAATTCCTACGAGCGGGACTCTCCCTCGGAACTCTTGTCCTCGATCTGTTTCATCTTGGACTTCAGGTCCTCCAGCAGTTGCTCCGCGCTGCCCCCCCCTTCCAGCTCCTTGAACTGTTTCTCCAGGTCGACGTCGCCGGTATCGAGCTTGGCCAGGTCGTCCGTGGCTTCCGCCTCCGCTTCCGCCTGCTCCACCTTGTCGGCCATGCGGTCGAAGGCGTCGAAGGCCGACGTGTTGCGGGCGGCGCCGAGGGTGGACTGGATCCGCTGCTGCGCTTCCGCCCGCTTGGCGCGCGCGATGAGCAAGTTCTTCTTGCGGCTGGCCTCGTCGATCTTCTGCTGGAGATGGCGCAGCGAGTCCTTGAGCTGCTCCACCGAAGTGTGCTGGGCGTCGTACTGTTCCTGGTAGCTGGTGGCGTACTCCGCGTGCTCCTGCTTGCGGACCAGTGCCTGCTTGGCCAGATCGTCCTTGCCGGCGCGGACCGCATCCATGGCCCGCTGCTCCCACAGCTCGTTGTTGCGGCGCTGCTCGATGAGCTGGCGTTGGAGGCGCTTCTCATCGGCAATCGCGGACGCCACGCTCTTTTTGGACTCGATGAGCTGCTCGTTCATGTCGACGATCAACTGGTTGAGCATCTTTTCGGGATTCTCCGCCTTGCTGATCATTTCGTTGATGTTTGATTGCACGACGCGCCGGAAGCGGTCAAACAGTCCCATCCGGTGACCTCCTCGCTATACTAACGGTACTTGGCCAGCATCTGGTAGTGCTGTGCCAGGGCGAGTCCGATCGCATCCAGGGTCGCCTGGAATTCCTCGACGTCGAGGGTCTCTCCGACCAGGGTATTGAGCAGGATCACGTCGTCACCCTCGAGCGCGTAGGCGCCGTGAATCATGTCCGACTGATTCAGCCGCAGCAGTTGCTCGAAGAACTGCTCCCGTTCCTTGCCGGGGATGGCCATCACCTTGACCCGGATGATGACCACCGGGTCGGCGAGGATCACCAGGACGTTCTCCAGTCCCTTTTCGTCGTCGTTGATGACCCAGGTCTGGTCTCCAACCTCCTCGTAGGTGAGCGACAGGGAGAGCAGATAGCTTTCGATCTTTGCGTGGTCTGCCATTCGTCAAATCCGCACCTATTATACTGCCGGTGGGCGGCCGCGGTCATTGGCGCGGTGCAGCGGCGTCGAGGACTATGTCGCGGGCGTCTATCAGCAGCGGCACCTGGTCACCGGTCCGGCGCCGGGCCAGCAGCCGCGCGCGTTCCAGCACGTTGCGCAGCTCCCGCACGTTACCGGGCCACGTATGACCGGCCAGCCGCTCCAGAGCCGCATCGCTCAGCGTAATGCCCGCGGTCGCCACGATGCGCCCGGCACGGGCAGTGGCCTGCCGCAACAGCATATGGGCCAGCAGCGGGATGTCATCGCGCCGCTCGCGCAGCGGCGGCACGTGGATGAGCAGCACCGCCAACCGGTACCAGAGATCCGCCCGCACGGTGCCGGCCGCCACCTGTGCTTCGATGTCGCGATTGGTGGCGCTGACCACGCGTACGTTGACCGCGACCGGGTGGCGGCCGCCGACCCGCGTCACCTCGTGATTCTCCAGTGCCCGCAGCAGTTTGACCTGCGCGTCCAGGGGCATTTCCGCCACCTCGTCGAGGAACAGCGTGCCGCCGTCGGCGCGCTCGAAGCAGCCGGCCCGTGACACGGCGCCGGTGAATGCCCCCGCTGCCGAGCCGAACAGCTCGCTCTCCACCAGGGTCTCGGGAATCGCGCCGCAGTTGACGGCGATGAACGGCGCGGTGGCGCGATGCGAGAGGCGATGGATCCCTCGCGCCACCAGCTCCTTGCCGGTGCCGCTCTCGCCGATCACCATTGCGGGAGCATCCGAGTCGGCGTACACTTCCATCAGTTCGCGCACTTGCAGCAGACTCGGCGCCTCGCCTACCAGTCCGTCCGCCGGCAGGGGTTGACTGCCGGAGTTGCGCCGCGCCGTGCTGTTGACCAGCGCGCAGTGCAACGTGGCAAGCAGGGTGCGCAGCTCGTACGGCTTGACCAGATAGTCGTTGGCGCCGGCGCGCATGGCGTCGACCGTCATACGCACGTCGGCATGCCCGGTGAGCACCACCACCGGCGGTCCCAGCGGCATGCCCCTGACGCGGCGCAGCAATTCCAGGCCGCTGCCGTCCGGCAGCACCAGATCCAGCAGCACCAGATCCACGTCGCCGCCGGCGACGACGCGTTCACCCTCGGCCAGCGTCGCGGCGGACAGCAGCTCGTACTGCTGCGGCAGCACCAGCTCCAGGGTGTCGTGAGCACGCGGGTCATCGTCCACGAACAGCAGACGGATCACAGCGGCGAACCATAACCGGTAACCGCAGCGTGGGCAAATGTGCCCTTTTATGGGCGCATGTGTCGGTCTGCGGCTCGAGGCGCGCAAAGCCCATTCGCGCCGGATTGCCGCCGACTCAGGTACGCTTTGCCGAGGTTCGCGCTACGCGGGCGGCAGCGCCAGCAACTGGCCCACCGCCGCCAATGCCGCTACCGCCGCGGTGTCCACCCGCAGCACTTCCGTGTGCAGGCCGGCACTGCGAAACCCGCAGCCGCGGAACAGTTCGCATTCAGCCGCCGAGAACCCGCCCTCGGGGCCCACCGCGCAGCGCACCTCGAGATCCGAAAGGGCGTGACGGTCCCACTCCCCGATCTCGTGCAGCGGTGCCGCTCCGGGATGGAACCACAGCTCCAGCGCCGCCGCTGTCCGCTGCTCCAGGTACTGCGGCAATGCCAGCGGCATGCCGATAGTCGGCGGTACCGCGCCGCTCTGCTGCACCGCCTGGCGGGCGATGCGCTGCCAGCGTGCCCGCTTGCGGCCCAGCGTCGTGGTCGGGGGCCGCCCCTGGGTGCGCGCCGCGATCACCGGCACGATGGCGGCAACCCCCAGCTCGGTGACCTGGCGTACGATCCGGTCCATCAACGCACCCTGGGGAAGCGCCTGGATCAACGTGAGCCGAGCGGCGCCCTGCCGGCTGCCGGTGGCGGCCGGCAGCCGGCTGCCGATGCCGACCCGCAGGGCGCGGTCGGTTACCTCCGTTACGGTGGCCTGGTAGCGCGCGCCGGCGGCATCCACCACGGTGAGCGCAGCGCCGGCCGCCATGCGGCGTACCCGGACCAGATAGCGATAGTCGGCACCCCGCAATTCCACCTCGACGCCGGAACGCGCATCGGCTACCAGGAACTGACGCATCCCTGGAAGCAGCACGCCGATCCGGGAGCACCGGCGGGGGACCTCATGGCTGGCTCAGGAGGCGGCCGCGGCGGGAGCAAGTAGCTGGTGCGCGTCGTGCGCCGGAACCAGCCCCTGCCCGAGGAGGCGTGCCGCCTCCTGCAGGACCGGGTCGAAGCGCAGGTCGTATACCGGAGGCGCCGGCATGCGGCGTACCACCTCGTCTCGCACCAGCCGTCGCAGCAGGCGAGCTGGGAGTCCTACCCCCGACTGCTGCAACTCCTCTATGAACGCGTCGATCTGCTCGGCACTCGGATCCGGGTTCCGGCGGACCAATGCGCGCACTCGGCCGCTCTCGAACAGTTGCTCCAGGTCCGCCTTGTCTTCTTCCGACTGCTCGGGTTCGGCCAGCTCCTGATGCGGCGTCACTCCGACCTCGTTGATGCTGGCGCCACTGGGTGTGAGGTAGTGTGACGTGGTCACCTTTATCGCGCGTTCATCGAAGTGGCGTACCTGCTGCACGGAACCCTTGCCGTAGGTCTGCTCGCCGAGCAGATAGGCGCGTCCGCTCTCGCCCAGCGCTGCCGCCAGGATCTCCGACGCGGACGCCGAGCCGCGGTCGATCAACACCACGATCGGCAGCTCGGCGTCCACCAGCGTGGTGTGCTGCGAGGCGCGGTGGATCTGGTTCTCGGTTTCCACGCGGGAGCGGGTGGAGACGATCACGCCCGAGGAGAGAAAGAAGTCGGCAACCTGTACCACCGCGGAGAGCAGCCCCCCGGGATTGCTGCGCAGGTCGACGATCAGGCCCGCGGCACGGTCGGACTCCTGCAGGGCCTCCGTCACGCGCTCCGGTGTGAGCCGGGTGAACTGGCTGATGCGCAGGTATCCGATGGTATCGTCGATCAGCGCGTGACGTACCGTGACGACTTCGATCATGGCCCGTTCGATGGCCACCTCGAAGGTGATGGTGCCGTGGCGTCGAAACGTGATCGATACGGACGTGCCGGGCGTTCCGCGCAGGCGCGGGATGATGTCGCTGACATCGAACTCCAGAGCCGATTCCCCGTCGATGGCCACGATCAGGTCTCCGGCGCGTACTCCCGCCCGGTGCGCCGGCTGACCCTCGATCGGCGAGATCACCTCCACGCCGCCGTCGCTGTGCGCCGCCACGTACATCCCCACGCCGCCAAATTCACCCCGTGTCAGGTCGGTGATCTCCGCGACCTCGTCCGGACGGATGTACGATGAGTAGGGATCGTCGAGGGCCTCGAACATGCCGTCCAGGGCGCCCTCTATGAGCAGCTCCGGATCGAGCCTGGTCTCGTCGACGTAGTTCTCGAGGACGAATTCGAACACCTCTGTGAACATGCCGGCGAGCTGGCGCGCTGCTTCCTCATCTTCCTGGGCCATGGCCTGCGGCGTCACGGTCAACAGCAGCAGCAGGACTGCCGAAAGCAAGGCGGTGCGCGCGCGCCGAGTCCAGGGTATGCGCGGCGCAGGGTTCAGGGGTAGCAGCATGGAGGTCGCTTGCATCTCGGTGCCGTGAAAGAAGTATAGTGCCTGTCGCGGGACAGTGACACGATGATTGGTTACGTGGAGTTTCCCACCTGGTTGCGGCCGGAGATCATTCCCGGATTGCCGATTCGGTGGTACGGGCTGATGTAC
>JAKZWC010000079.1:0-3240 GCA_047515735.1 Spirochaetales bacterium
CTCTTGGGCCATACAGAACAGGTTGGCAAACTGCTGTATTTCCTTCGCGAAAACAGCCAGTCCGTTGGAATCCCTGCATCGTTTCGCCGCATAGCCGTGGTCCATAGCCCTGTATACCCTCGCCCACGCTTCTCCACCGCCAATACCGGCAAGGACATCCGCATTAGACCGCGATAGGCAGTGAAACATAGCATAGTACAGTGTGCTGGTAGCCCTCTTCATATACTCGGGGCGAACGGCACCCTCTTCTACGCCCCTTTCGACCAAGTCGACAGCGACGTTAACCAGCTCGAACGGGTCCACTTGTTTCTTTCGTTTTCGGCCACTCGGACTTCAGGAAATACGAGGGGACTGGGAACTCCCCGATACCTGCCTTTACCAACGACATCCTCAGGCCGGTCAAGAACGCTCCTAACCATACCGGTTCGCACTCGTCTCGGTCTTCGGTGTCGAACGCTATCGCGATGTCCAAATAGGTATCATGTTCGTCATCCGCCATCGACTCCTCTCGGCGCACCTCGATGTCGGTGGTGAACCCGTCACGGTAGTGGTCGTCGAGTAGCCCGCGAGCGATCGACCTTACCTGTTCGAGTACTTCGTCTGGCTCGTCCTGAGCTAAGGCTCCGTGATGTGCGCCGGCTTCCATGACGGACTCCTGGTCTTGTTCGGTCGCTTCGACCATCATCGCGTCTCCTCACGGACGGTTGTGCCGGTGGGCGCCGCTACCGTTCCTTCCACGAACATATCAGCGCCGACCAACCGTTTCAAGCGCCCACAGCGATACGACGACGGCGACCGCTCGCCCGGGCGGTGACTCCCGAGCTTCACGGCCTCCGTCGCGATGGTTCCCAGTGAGGGGGAGGTACTCCTCAATGTGAGGCCACCAACCCAGTTTATGCCCCCAAAACGTGCTGTGCCTACCTCTCTCTTTGCGGCCGTCGGGCGCGCAGGGCTCTTGGTAACCGAGAGGGTCGCCGTCTCGAGCCGCCCCACGTCCAGCAGGTCGCCGATGAGGCGGGTCAAGCGGAGGAACTGCGGAACTGCAGCATCTCGGCGGGGTTGAAGGCCCGCGCGGCGCCGAGCACCGCATGGCCGCGGCGACCATGGCGGTGGTGCCGATTCGTACGCGGCATCGCGCTCACCGGCTTGAAGTAGCGCCGGACGCGCGGGGCGCGCGCAGGTCGGCGTCGAAGCGCTGCAGGCATGGCCAGGGGGTGGCGGTGTTCTGGCACAGGCCCCAGGAGATGCCGGGGGCGCTGCCTTCCCGCCAGCGGTCCTCGCGGTAGGGGCCGGGGCCGCGCGGCGGTTCGATGGCGCGCACCTGCCTGAACCGCACGCCGTCTGCGCTGTACTGCAGGGTGCTGCTCTGCGGGCCGCAGGGGGCGACGATGCAGCCGATGCCGGCGCCGTGCGGCCACACGCACACCTCGTGGCCGGAGTCGAGCACGGGGTTGCCGGGATGGCGAGTGTAGGGCCCTTGCGGACGCGCCGCGGTGGCCAGGCCCATCCTGGTCTGATTGGGCGCCAAGCCGAGTTGCCGGCGCTTGTAGTAGAGACGGTACTCTCCGCCCCGGCGGACGAGGCAGCTGTCATCGACGCGATGGCTGTCGAAGCGCTCGGGGGCGGCGTCCGGCTGCAGGATCGGATCCGTGCCTGTCCGTTCCCAGGGACCGGCGGGGTGGGCGGCGCTGGCCACTCCGATGCGGGTAGGAGTGCCGGCCGGGCCGCCGCCGGCGTTGTGAAACGGCTCGGGCGCCGCGGTGTAGTACAGCCAGTAGCGGCCCTCGGCCACCATCACGGTCGGCGTGAACACGGCGTGCTCGTCGAACGCCGCGCGGGCCGCGGCCGAGGGCCTGTCCGTGTTCCACCCAGTGCAGGCCGTCGGTGGAGGTGGCGTACCAGATGGTGGCGTGGTAGCCGCTGGCATCGTGGGTGGAGCGCGAGTACCACACGTAGTTGCGGCCGCCGGCGCGCAGCACCGGACTGGGATCGCGCCGGCTCACGCCCGCCTCGTACGGCAGCGCTGGCCGGTAGCGGAAGCCGGAGAATGCGGGAAACGGTTCGGTGCTGGCGCGGTTGGCGGTATGCATCACCTGATCGCCAGCGTACCATGTGCGCGGCGACGCAGCAGCGGGTGACAAGATTGCTGGTGCTCACCGGGCAGGTCGGAGGCGCGAGCGATGGATCAGCAGGGCATGGTAGGGGTGGCGATGATCGGGGCCGGCAGCATGGCGAACAGCGTACACTATCCGTCGCTGGCCTCGTTCGCGGACGTGCGGTTTGCCGGCGTGTGCGATCTCGACGAAGAGTTGCTCGCCGCTACCGCGGACCGGTACCGGATCGAGCGGCGCTACACCGACTATCGCCGCATGGTCGAGGAGGTTGCGCCCGACGGCGTGTATGCGATCGGGCAGCCGAACATCATGTTCGACGTGTGGATCTGGTGCCTGCAGCAGGGCTTGAACCTGTACATCGAGAAGCCGATGGGGCTGAGCCGCCACCAGGCGATCGTCCTGGCGGACCTGGCGGAGAAGCAGGGCGTGATCACCCAGGTCAATCACCAGCGGCGCTGCGCTCCGCTTCTGGTCAAGATGCGCGACGAGTGCCTGCGGATCGGCACGCCGGACATCAACTGGATCGGCGCCATGCTGCATTTCGACAACGGCGCCACCGGATTCGTGATCAATAGCTGGACCAGCGGGCGGCGGGTGTTTCGCGTGCAGATGCATGCGCCGTCGGTGTACGTCGACGCCGAGTTGGAGGGGATGGCCCGGCTGTACGCGGACGGCGATTACGAGGGCGACACCTACGATACGCGGCAGGTTGCCGGCAGCGACCAGCGCTTCGTGTACGGCGGGCACCGAGCCAAGAACCGCGAGTTCATCGACTCGATCAAGAGCGGCCGCGACGTGACCAGCTCGCCGTTTCGCGACTGCATCAAGACCATGGACGTTGCCGAGCGGATCCTGGCAAAGGCCGCGCTGGCCGGCGAGTGACCGGGCAACCTGAGTGGAGACGGTACGAGCCACCTACAGCCACTACTGACCAGTTTGACCCGCCGGACGGCCGGCAGTACGATTCGGCGTGATGGGCGGGGAAGCGTTTCGCTACGGCACAAATTTCCAACTGGAGCACGACCGGTGAGCTATGACGTATCGACGCTTGGTGCGTACACGTTCGCCGATGCCGCACGCTACGTAAGGGCTCCCGTGGCCACCGTTCGAGCTTGGTTTCTTGGCA
>JAKZWC010000080.1:0-14333 GCA_047515735.1 Spirochaetales bacterium
TCTCGAACAGCATGCCGCCGAGCGTCACGTGGTTGGCGACGATGTAGTTGAGCTGTACGACGTCGCTCATGATGGTGTCGAGAAAGGACTTCATCTGCAGCAGCAGCAACTCGTTGGCGCGGCCGGCTTCCTGGGTGAGGATGGAGCGGGCGCGCCCGAACACGAGCGTGCTGAAGATGACCGGTACGATGAGAATGAGCAGGAACGAAAGCAGATAGGTGTAGAACAGACGGCCTTTGTGACGTGCTCCTTGCATCTGCGGTCCCAGCGAATCTGTGGCCGATAACAGTATATCCCGAAATACCTGCCCGCTGGGAATCGCAAAGGCGGCTACTCCTCGTCGGCCCCGTTGGAGGTCAGTTGTTCTCGGCGCGTCCCGAGGGCCAGGTGGCGTCGCGCACCGGCTGCAGTAGCCGGTGCGCGGCGGCCAGCAGCTCGGGGTCGGGCGGGTCGTCGACGCAGCTCAGGTTGGCGCTCATGTTCTGCGGTGACGCCGTGCCCACCAGGGTGGTGTGGATCCCGGGCTCCGCCAGCGCGAACTGCAGCGCCAGACGGGTGGCGCTGGCGCCGCGCTGCGCGCAGAGTGCCACCACCTCGGCGGCCGCGTTGCGGATCGCCGCCGGGGCCGGGTGCCACGCCGGCACGCCCCGCGGGTTGAACAGGCCCATGCCGGTGGCGGAGGCGCTGATCACGCCCACGCCGGCCGTGGCGAGGTCAGGCAGCAGCGCCGCCAGCGAGGTGTCGTTGAGGGTGTAGCGGCAGTAGGAGAGGATGGTGTCGAGCGGATGGCGCGCCAGCACCTCGCGGAAGATCCGCAACGGCAGTCCGGTCACCCCGTACCAACCGATCCGGCCCTGCTCCTTGAGCCGCGCCAGCAGCGGCAGGCTCTCCTCGATCACCTGCTCCAGATCGCCGAACTCGATGTCGTGCAGTTGCAGGATGTCGACGTGGTCGACCCCCAGCCGGCGCTGGCTCTCGTCCAGACTGCGCCCGATCCGGGCCGCGGAAAAATCGAACTCGGCGTCGCCGTAGCGGCCCGCCTTGGTGGCCAGGTAGTAGTGGTCGCGGGGGATCTCGCGCAGCGCCTTGCCGAGCACGGTCTCCGCCGTGGTGATGCCGTAGTAGGGCGAGCAGTCGATCAGGTTCACGCCGCCGTCGATGGCGGTGCGTACGGTGCGGATGCCCTCGGCTTCGTCGATGGCGCGGAACACCGAGCCGAGGGGCGAGGCGCCGTAGCCGAGGATCGAGACCTGCAGGCCGGTGTTGCCCAGGGTGCGGTAGATCACCGATGCGTTGTCCTGCGCAGTTCCGGCAGTGTCAGATCACTCCCCGCGCTTTTCGCTTCAAGCCAGCGCTTGAATGACCGTTGGCTCTCTCCCGATGGACGCCCGGCCAGCAATCCCTCGACGCTCAGGTCCTCGTCCAGGTCGGGCCAGTGGATGCCTGCGCCCCCGCCGACAAGCCGCCAGTTGCGCCGCTCGTCGATCGTCGCGTGCACCAGCCGGGGATACCAGGTCAGCGGCACGGAAATCGTGCGGCCGTCGCTCAGGTCCGCCGTCAGGGTGTCTTCGGTGACTTCGACGCCCTTGACGTCACGGACGCGTACTTCAATGGTTGAAATATTCATTCCACGCCTCCATCAGCCTCGTTTGATTCTGTCGAACGAGACGCTCGATATCACGGAGTTCCAAGCGGCTCAATCCCCCATTCCGTTGCAGTCTCGCCGGATCCAACCAGAACTTCGCGACATGCCAGAACTTCGCGACATGATTGTCACGCTCAACGTGCACATGCGGAGGTGCAGTGCCTCGTAGGCGGGTAGCGGTAGATCACCGATGCATCTCCTTGGGGCCATGGTAGGGGCAGCTTCTGCGACGATCAAGGAGCCGGTAAGGTGCGGGGCGCGGGGTGCATCATTGGGTCATGACACGGCGCGAGGTCACTATCACCCATCGTCCGACCGGCACCGTGCTGGCGTGCGGGCCGGTCGGATGGGGGATCACCCCGTTCGAGGGCAACTTCTACGTACGCCGCAAGTACCTGCGGACCGGTGCTTTGAAGGTCAACTTCGTGCCCGGCCTCTGCATCTACAAGTTCCTGTACGTGTGGCTCGATCTGCGCCTCGGGGAGCGGACGGTGAAGAACCTGGCCTGGCTCTACTGGCTGCCCAACCCGCTGCTGCCGTTCATCTGGTTCCGCGTCGGTCTGCCGCGGCAGCACCCCGAGTTGGAGTTGGCGTTCCGCGACCCGTAGCGCGCCGGCACACGGCCCGCGTGCGGGTGCCGGCCGGGGAGGGTATAGTGGGAGCCGTCATGCTGTTCGCTCACCCATCCCGCCGCTTGCGCAAGGCCGCGGCACGGCGGGCGGCGTTGCTGCTCGGCGCCGCACTGCTGTTGGCGGCGGCCGATCTGACCGCGCAGGAGGCGCGCGAAGAACGCGCCACGCAGCGGGCGCGGGCCGCGATGGTCGAGAGCCAGCTCCGCGCGCGCGACATCGACGACCCGCCGGTGCTGGAGGTGATGGGCCGGGTGCGGCGCCATCTGTTCGTCCCCGAGCGCATCCAGGGCAGCGCCTACCGCGACTCCGCCCTGCCGATCGACGACGGCCAGACCATCTCCCAGCCCTACATCGTCGCGCTGATGACCCAGACGCTCGCGCTGCAGCCTGACGACCGGGTGCTGGAGGTGGGCACCGGCTCCGGGTACCAGGCAGCGGTGCTGGCCGAGCTGGTGCGGGAGGTGTTCACGATCGAGATCCGGCCGCTGCTGCACGTCCAGTCGACGGAGCGGCTGCAGCGGCTGGGATATGACAACGTCAGCACCTTCGAAGGCGACGGCTACTTCGGCGTGGAGCAGCACGCGCCCTTCGATCACATCATGATCACCGCGGCAGTGGATCACATCCCCGCGCCTCTGCTGGAGCAGCTTGCCGTGGGCGGGACGATGATCCTGCCGCTCGGCAACCCCTTCAGCTATCAGAATCTGGTGCTGGTGACCAAGACCGGCAGCGGCAGCAGCGGGTCCGACTTCACCGTGGAGATCATCCTGGGGGTGCTGTTCGTGCCGATGACGGGTCAAGCGCTGCCGGGCTGAGGGGAGGGGGATGGCCCTCCTGCTGGTCTTCACCGCGTCGGCGGCGGCGCTGGCCCTGGAAGCGCTGCTGGCCCGCTACTTCGCCCTGACCCAGTGGCACCACCTGTCCTTCATGGTGATCAGCGTCGCCCTGCTGGGCTTCTCGGCCAGCGGCACGTGGCTCAACCTGGTGGCCACGCGGCAGGCGCGGTCCGGCGCAGGAGCGGCGCAGGCGGTACCCGGCGTGGAGCAGCGCCTGCGGCGGGCTGCCGCGGGCATGGCGGTGAGCTCGGTCGCCATGTTCCTGGTATTGCGCCTGCTGCCGCTGGACTTTTTTAGAATCCCCAGCGAGCCGATTCAACTGCTGTATCTGGCGCTGAGCTACCTGGCTTGTGCCGTGCCGTTCTTCTTCGCGGGCCTGGTCACGGCGATTGCCTTCACCGCCGGTACGGCGCGGCCCGGAGCCGTGTACGCAGCAGCCATGTCCGGCTCGGCGGTGGGGGTGTTGCTGCCGATCCTGCTGCTGCCGGCGGTCGGCCTGCGTGCCGCCCTGATGGTGCCGGTGGCGCTGCTCCTGTTGCCGCTGGTGCCGTGGTCCGTTCGTGCCGCGCGACGGACGGCGGGTGGGTGGACGCCGCGGCGGTGGCTTGCCCCCGCGGCCCTGGCGTTGGCGCTGGGGCTCGGGGTGAGCGTGGTGCTGGCGCACCCGGCGCTGGAGCCCAGTCCCGGACCATACAAGTATCTGGCCCACGTGCTGCGGTTCCCCGACACCCGGTTGCTGGCACGGCGCGACACGGCCCGCGGGCGCATCGAGGAAGTGACCGGGCCGACGATCCGCTTCGCCCCGGGCCTGAGCCTCGGAGCCGGCAGCCCGGTGCCGCCGCAGCGCGCCCTGGTGCGCGACGGCGACGCGCCCCTGTTCCTGGTAGAGGATGCGGGAGGGGACCCGGCGGCCGGGGAGTGGCTGGATGCTCTCCATCCCGCCATGGCGTTGCACCTCGGCGCGCCGCCGCGCGCGGTGCTGGTGCTGCAGGAGGGCGGCGGCGTGCTGCTGGCGGCGGCCCTGCGCCGCGGCCGCTCCGTGCAGGTGGCCGAGCCGAGCACGGCGGTCGCCCGCCGCCTGCGCCGGCTGCAGGTGTCGCCGGATACTGCGCTGGTGGTGGTGGAGGATGAACCGCGCGCCCTGGCCCGGCGGCTGGTGCGCGCCGGCGTGCGCTTCGATGCCGTGCTGATCGAGGACTGGGGCGCCTCGCTGGCGGGCACGGAGAGCCACACCCAGGAACCGTTGCTGACGGTGGAAGCGTTTCGCGACTACCTGGCGCTGCTGGAGGCGGGCGGGGTGCTGTCGGTCTCGCGGCGCCTGCTGCTGCCGCCGGCCAACGCCCCGCGCCTGGCGGCGATTGCCGCGCGAGCGCTGCCGGAAGCCGCGCGCCGTGCCCCTGAAGCGCACCTGGCGATGGTCCGCAACTGGGACTCGTTCACCCTGCTGGTCACCCGGCAACCGCTGGCTGCGCCGCAGATCGAGCGCATCCGCGCCTTTACCGCGCGGCACGGCTTCGACCTGGTCTCCCTGCCCGGGCTGCGGCTGGAAGAGACCAACCGCTTCAACCGGCTGGCCGAGCCGTTTCACGCCCACGCGGTGGCGGCGGTGCTGGAGTCCGCGCGAACCGGGGCGAATGCTGCGGTGGGAGTGGCCGGCGGGCTGGTAGATCTAAGTCCACCCACCGATGACCGGCCATTCTTCAACCGCTTCGTGCGCTGGGCGCAGCTGCCCGACTACCAGCGCGCTACCGGCGGCCGGCTGTACGGGCTGCTGCTGTCCGGCGACGTGGTGGCCTTGGCGGTGCTGGCCGAGGCGCTGGTGCTGGCCCTGGTGCTGCTTGCCGTCCCCTGGCTGCGTACCAGGGGCTTGCGCCGGGCGCAGGCGCCGGACCATGCCCGCAATGGCGCGACCGGTTCCGCCGGGCTGGTGGTGGCATACAACCTGGCCGTGGGGCTGGGCTTCATCCTGCTGGAGCTGATGCTGATCCAGCGCCTCACCGTGGCGCTGGGCGACCCGGTGGTGAGCTTCAAGGTAGTGCTCGGCGCACTACTCGTGTGGTCGGCGGCCGGCGGCTTGCTGTCGGAGCGGATATCGCCGCCGCGTACGTGGCTGGCGGTGGCTGCCGTGGCCGGCGTGGTGCTCGCCTATGCGGCCTCCGGCCCGGCGCTCCTGACCCTGCTCCTGGGCCTGCCGCGGATCCCGCGCGTGGCGTGCATCGTGGTGTCGCTCGCTCCCCTGGGCGCGGTCCTCGGCATGGCGTTCCCGCTCGGCCTGCGCCTGTTGGCGCCGGCCGCCGCCAGCCGCGCCCTGGCCTGGGCCGCCAACGGCTGCGCCTCGGTGGTGGGCGCCGTCGCCAGCACCCTGCTCGCCGTCGCCCAGGGCATCACCGCCCTGGGCCTGGTAGCCGCCGCCAGCTACGCCATCGCCGCCCTGGTCGCCGCGCTGGGAGCCCGGCGCCGGCGATGAATCCATTTCGCCTCCGCTGGCGAAGTCGTGGCGACGTGGCTACACTCGTTCCATGATGCAACGCGTTGCCGCGCGCGAGCGGCTGGCGGAGGGGACGCCCCCGGCGTTCGTGCTGGACAAGGATATGGGCGCGCCGATGATGACCGACGCAGCGCGCTTCGCTGCCACCGATGCCGAGGGCCGGCCCGTGGTGCCGCTCACCGCGGCCCAGAAGTACCACTTCGACACCAAGGGGTGGCTGGCCATTCCGGGGGTTCTGGATGAGGCCGAGATCGAGGAGATGCGCGACTTCGTGCTGCGCCTGGAGACGGATTCGGAGTCGATTCCCGAGCATCAGCGCTCGCCGGTAGGCGGTCCGCTGCAGCGTCTCACCGACCACCCCGTGGTGATCGGTTTCGCCCAGGAGTTCATCTACAACCCGTTCACCGACGGTGGCGGCGGCTCCCTGGAGAACGATGCCGGCTACGGCTTTCGCCTCGAGCACAGTTTCATCACCGTGCGCCGCGCACGCGGCGGCCGTCACGGCTCCCGCGGCGACGGCTCCTTCGGGCCGCACAACGGCAACGGCATGATGCGGCTGCCCGGAGACTGCCACCACTACCAGGCATTCCCCGGACGCGCCTATGCCGGCATGGTGCGGATCGTGTGGGAGTTGAACGAGGTCGGACTGGATGACGGCGGCACCCTGCTGCTCAGCGGCAGTCACAAGGCGGCCTATCCGGCGCCGGAAGAAATCTTCGGCGCCGACTCGCCGCTGTGGGACACCTACGCCTGTCCCGCCGGCTCGGTGCTGATGTTCACCGAGGCAATGACCCACAGCGGCCAGCCGTGGCGCAACCCCGACCGGCAGCGGGTGGCGGTGTTCAACTGCTACAACTCGATCCACGCCAAGTGGCACAACTGGGACCCGCCGGGCGCGGTGCTGGCGGACCTGCCGCCCAAGCGGCGCTCGCTGTACCGTCCGGTCTACGTTGCCGGCAACTGGGTGCGGGAGGAGACGCCGTCCGCACCAGGATAGCCGTGTCCGTCGTTGCCAGCGCAGCATCCCCGGCTTGGTCGGCAGGATAGAGGGCCGCAACCCAGCGACGACGGGGGCGGAGCTACTCGCTTTCCTCGGATTGCTTTACGCGCAGCCACGCTTGGGTCAGCCGGACGAGCCGCTCGAGCGTGCCCGCTCCCGCAACGACGAAGTTCGCCACACGCCCGAACCGCAGCTCCAGATACTCGTGCGCCAGCACGTTGCGGAGCGCCGCCAACGGCGTGAGACGGCCGGCCAGGTCCGAGAAGTCACCGGTGGACTCCAAGTCGGCCAGGATCTTGCAGCCGGCTCCGGTCGATCGCTGACAGCGACCGGCTGCGGTCGCGGATGGCGCGGAACTCGCACTCGGTTTCCAGGAAGTCGCTGGCCACCGTGGTAACCGCGAGCAGATAACGGGTGTAGAGGGCGCCGTCGCGCAGCAGCACGGGACGGCCGGACAGAAGCGCGGCCGCACACACGGTGGCCGGCGCCCGGTTCAGAGTGAGCAGGTCCACGTTGCGTTGCGTGGCGCGCTCCAGGGCAACCTGGATTTCGGCTTCCTGATCCAGCGCGCGGTCGGCCTCGATTTCCAGCTTCCCAGCCGACGCCTGGTAAACTGCTACGTCCATGTCGGAGTCGCTACGCAGTCGTCCCATGACGGCCGATCCGAACAGTAACCCGAAGAGAAGATCCGGAAACGGTTCGAGGGCAGAGTGGACGGCGGCGGCGATCGAATCGGAGGTCCGCGGTGGCACGTTCATCATGGCCGCTCGCTCGTCTCACTCTTCCGGCGCACTGGCCGGCAGAGAAGACGCAGGGGCGCTCGGCGTTATGGGGCGCGGAGCGCCGCCGGTAGCAGGATCACCGCTGGGCTCGGAAAGGCGGCCGACGGCGCGCAGGATCGTTTCCTGGACCGTGAGTTCGTGCTCTGCCGAGCGGTCGCGGACCTGCTGACCGCGGATCACGGCCACGATGGCCGCCAGACTGGCGACGTAGCGCGGCTCCGGCGTCAACGGCACGTCCTGCATCCCCTGCTCGAAGCCGTTCCGCGCACGGTCCAGGCAGAGGCGCACCGCGGGCGGCTCGATCGGCCCCAGCGCAACCGAGCCGCGTGTGCCGTGCACTTCCAGGCGGCGGAAGCCGTGGTCCACCTCGAACCCGGTGGACTGCAGGACTGCCAGCGCGCGCGGGTACTCCAGCATCACCGCGGTGTTGTTCACGCTCCCGGCGAGGTCGCGCACGTGGTCGCGCAGGAAGCTGACGACCCGCTCCGGGCGCCCCAGCAGGGCCACCACCAAGTCGAGGACGTGGCACAGGATCTCGAACGCCGGCCCGCCGGGCAGGCGCTGCAGGCTCATGCGGTGCGACTGCTGCGGGGTCAGGGAGATGCGTCCCTGCACCGCGTGGATCTCTCCCAGCCGTCCCGACGAGGCCCAGTCGAGCAGGAACCGGGCGCCCGGGTTGTAGCGGAACATGTAGCCGAGCTGCACCAGCAAGTCGCGTTCGGCTGCCAGCGCCATGGCATTGCGGAACGCCGTCATGTCGGCGCCCGGCGGCTTGTCCAGCCACACGTGCTTGCCCGCGACTACGCTGCGTTCCGCCCACGCCAGGTTGTCGAACACGTCGCCCTCGACGGCCACGGCCGCCACCGTGGGATCGTCCAGCACCTCGTCGATCTCATGCAGCCAGCGGGCGCCGTCATACTCGGGCAGCGTCTGTGCCGTGGCGCGCAGCGCCGCATCGGGTTCCCATACGCCGACCAGTTCCACGTCGGGCTCATGCCAGCCGCTCCCAGCGCGCATGATCGATGGCGCCGGTCACCGGGCGCCCGGCGAAAAAGTCCTCCAGCGCTCGCAGCGTGGCGGCGCCGATCCGGTTGTGGCCGTAGCGGCCCTGGCCCGCCAGGTGCGGGGTGATGATCACGTTGGGCATGCTGCGCAGCGGGCTGTCGCCCGGCAGCGGTTCCGGCGTGGTGACGTCCAGGGCCACGCGGATGCGGCCGCTGCCCGCCTCCCGGATCAGCGCCTCCTGGTCGATGAGGCTGCCACGGGCGGTGTTGACCAGCAGGGCGCCGTCGCGCAGGCGCCGCAACTGCGCCGCGCCCACCATGTGCTCGGTCTCCGGGATGCTCGGCGCGTGCAGCGTGACGATGTCCGCGCGCGCGAACAACTCGTCCAACTCCACCTGCTCGACGTCCAGGGCGCGGGCTACGCCGGCATCGAGGTAGGGGTCGTACAGCAGCACGTGGACGTCGAACGGCCGCAGCAGGCGCAGCACCTCGCGCCCCACGTCGCTGGCGCCGACGATGCCCACGGTGGCGCCGAACAGGTGCTGCTCGTCCACCGGAATGCCGGCGGCACGCCAGCCCGCACTCTGGCGCACGTGCAGCGCGTAATCCAGCAGCCGCTTGCTGCTCATGATCATCAGCCCCAGCGCGGTCTCGGCCACGTTGTAGCCGATCTCCACGGTAGCGGTGAACACGCAGATGCCGCGCGGCGCGATGTAGCCGTGCCATACCGCGGCGAGCATCTGCCGCACCGAGCCGGCGGCGTGGGCGATGATCTTGAGCCGATCGGCCGCCTCCATGATGGCGGGAGTGAGCGGCCTGGCTCCGCGCGGGCGCAGCGCGCGGGGATCGGTGGTTCCCCAACCGGTAACCAACCCATCGCAGCCGCCAATGCGAGCGCTCAATTCGGTCGCGTCAAGATCCGCGTCCCGGTCGTTGCGGTCCACGTCGAAGCGTGTCTCCAAACGCTCCAATACCGCCGGTGCAAACACTTTGGCGGTATGTTCGCGGGCCGGGGCGAAGAGCAGGCGCGGTTTGCTCATGCCGTGGCGCTCTGCTGTTCTCCGCGCAGCAGGCGGGAATCGTTGCCGCGGTACACGCGCTGTCCGCAGATCAGCGCCCGCTTGGGATCCCAGGCACCGGCGTGGTGATCCACGAGGTGATAGCCGGAGGTGAGGGACATGCGCGTGCCGCTGGTACGGTTCCTGCCGGCGGCGTGCAGCAGCATGCTGTCGATCGCCAGCATGCCGCCCGCCGGCATCGGCAGGGGGATGCACTGTTCCAGCAGCCCGGAAGCGATCCACCAGGGATCGTTCTTCGCCTTCATGCCCGGAGCCACGTTGGGTAGCAGGTGACTGCCGGGAATGATCTGGGTGCAGCCGTTCTCCAGGTTGGTGTCCTCAAGATAGAACAGGATCGTGCAGATGGTGCGCGACCAGTTGCTCACGTCGCGGTGCAGATCGATCGACATCGCGGAGCGGTCGTCCCGGCGCCGCAGCGTGAGGTGGTTGTGCCGATTGAGCGTCAGTTCGACGTCGGGCCCGAGCAGCGACTGCAGCGCCGGCACCACCTCGGCGCCGCCGAGCGCCTCCTGGAACGCTCCGCCGCGCTCCCAGATGGCCGACAGGCGCATCACGTCCGCGCGGTGGTCGCGCACCAACGGCTCTACCGCACGCTCGACGTCGCCGGCAACCTGGGTCTTGAGTCGCGCTACCAGGTCGTCGGGCAGCCGCCACGGCAGCTTGAGAAAGCCGTTGAAGCGAAAGAAGCGGATCTCGTCGCTGGTGAGGGGGCGCGGTTCCTGCATTTGCCGGTTATGATGCCCCGCATGGACCTTGGCTTGCAAAACATGGTGGCCATCGTGACCGGTGGCAGCTTCGGGATCGGCCGGGCGGCGGCGGAGCGCTTCGCCCGCGAAGGGGCGCGGGTGGCGATCGTGGCCCGCAACCAGGCAGATCTGGACACGGCCGCGGAAGAGATCGCCACCGCCACCGGCGCAGAAGTGCTGCCGGTGGCCGCCGATGTCGGCGCCATGGAGCAGATTCAGGCGATGGCGCAGCGGGTGCGCGACCACTTCGGGCGCATCGACGTCCTGGTCAACAACGCCGGCACCGGCAATGCGCAACCGTTCGAGGCGATGGATGACGACCTGCTGGGGGCCGATCTGCAACTCAAGCTGTACGGCGCCGTGCACTGCATCCGCGCGGTCCTGCCTTCACTGAAGGAACGCGGCGGCGTGATCATCAACATCACCACCCCCGCGGGCAAGGCGGCGCCTGGCGCGTCGGTGCCCACCTCGCTGTCGCGCGCCGCCGGCATCGCCCTCACCAAGGCGCTGGCCAACGAGTATGCCGCCGCCGGCATCCGCGTGAACACGGTGTGCGTGAGCAACATCAGGAGCCGCCAGAACGACCGCCGCTGGCAGCGCCAGCACGCCGACGATCCCTCCTACACGCTGGAGCAGTTCTACCAGGACGGCGGCAAGCAGATTCCACTCGGGCGGATCGCGGCCGCCGAGGAAGCGGGCGACGTGATCGTGTTCCTCGCTTCCGCCCGGGCCGCGTTCGTCACCGGTTCGGCCATCAACGTCGATGGCGGCGCCGCCCCGACGGTGTAGCGCATGTCGCCTCGCTCAAATTGGGGATGAGCCGTAAGTCAGCGCCGCCGATAGACATCGCGTCGATGTCCAACTCTCAAGACCAGAATGAGCAGCACATCGTCCGCGACATCGTAGATAATGCGGTAGTCGCCGACGCGTATGCGGTAGCGATTTGGGCGAGGGTCGTAAACGAGCGCGTCTATCCGGCGAGCGATTCTAGCGCCCAAATCGAGTCGATAGACACTGCGTCGGGCGATATCGAACGTCTCAGAGGTTCAATTCCCTCTTTAAGGTAGGCCATGGAACGCGGCCTTGCTCCTTCCGAGCGTCGGTGGCGGCCTCGTTGTCGAGCAAGTCCTCGATTCGCCGGAGCAACTCCAGATCCTCCATCGGCACGATCGCGGCGATGCTCTTTCCGCTCCGTTCGAGCACAATGCGCTCGCCGTCGCCAGCGACGCGCTCGATGGTTCCAAAAAACTCGTTCTTGACCTTGTCTGTGGTGAGCCGTGTCATACTGGCAACGTCCCTCGTCGGAGCGTAGCGTACCACATTTTGCGCCGAACAGCGCCGCCACCGCTCCAGAACATGCGGTAACGAGGGGACCAGGAACCGGGGCACGGTGCTCGTGCGCCTGGTCCTGGCCATACCGATTCTGATCGTCGCGAGCCTGCTGACCGGGCACAGCGAGCCCAGCCAGTACGACACCTTCGGGAAGTGGGATTTCGCCGGCGGTTCAAATGCCGCGACCGGCGCGGCCGGGGTCGGCGCCGGGCTGGCCATCGCCACCGCCCTGATGATCCTGTTCCGCCAGAAGTATCCGCGCTGGTGGTTCAACTGGAATCTGGAACTGGCGCGATTCAGCGCCCGGGTCGGCGCCTACCTGCTCCTGTTGCGGGACGAGTACCCCTCGACCGATGAGCAGCAGGCGGTGACACTGGAAATCGATTACCCCGACGTCCCCGCCGAGCTCAACCGGGTCCTGCCCCTGTTCAAGTGGCTGCTGGCGATACCCCATTACATCGTGCTGAGCGTGCTGGGAGTGGTGGTGCTGCCGGTGTCCATCCTTGGCTGGATCGCGATTCTGGTCACCGGCAGCCAGCCCCGGTGGATCTTCCAGTTGGTCGAGGGCTTCATGCGCTGGTGGCTCCGCGTCGGGGCGTACGCGTTCCTGCTCACGACCGACCGCTATCCGCCGTTCCGCTTCGGCGAATAGCCGGCCGGCGCCGCCCGCTCAGCGGGCGGTCGCGGGAGCAGCCGGCGCTTCCGTCAGCTCGAACTGGCTATGGTAGATGCGCGCATAGGTGCCATCCGCTCGCAGCAGTTCGTCGTGGGTACCGCTTTCGGCGACCCGGCCGCCGTCTATGACGTAGATCACGTCGGCGCGCTGGACGGTGCTGAGGCGGTGCGCGATGACGAAGCTGGTGCGCCCCTGCAGCAACTCGCCGAGCGCTGCCTGAATCAGCAGCTCGGTGCGCGTGTCGACGTTGGAGGTCGCCTCGTCCAGCACCAGGATGCGCGGATCCTTGAGCAGGGCGCGCGCGATGGAGACCAGTTGCCGCTGGCCGCGGCTGAGGTTGGTGGCGCCCTCCTGCAGCACCGTGTCGTAGCCGTCGGGGAGCTGGGAGATGAACTCGTGGGCGCGCGACCGCCGCGCCGCCGTTTCCACCGCCGCGTCGGCGGCGTCCGGCCGGCCGTAGCGGATGTTGTCGCGGATGGTGTCGGCAAACAGGAAGGTGTCCTGCAGCACGATGCTGATGCAGCTCCGCAGGCTCTCCTGGGTGACGCCGCGCACATCCTGGCCGTCGATGGTCACCGCGCCGCCCTGGATGTCGTAGAACCGTTCCAACAGGCTGATGACGGTGGTCTTGCCGGCTCCCGTGGGGCCCACCAGTGCCACGGTCTGGCCCGGCTCCGCCGCCAGGCTCATCCCCTGCAGCACCGGGGTCTGCGGCTCGTAGGCGAAGAACACGTCACGCAGCTCCACGCGCCCTTCCCGCACTGCCAGCGGTTTGGCATCCGGAGCGTCCTCGATCTGCGGCTGCTCGTCGAGCAGCTCGAAGATCCGCTCGGCGCCGGCGATCGAGGACTGTAGCTGCGCCCACAGCATGGAGATGGCGCGCACCGGCTCGAAGAACCGGCGCACGTACTGCAGGAAGGCCACGATCACGCCGATGGTCACCAGTTCCAGGCGGGCGAGATAGCCGCCGTAGGTCAGCACCACGGCAATGCCGATGGCGCTGATCACGTCCATGGTCGGGGCGAACGCCGCCGTCAGCGACTCGGCGCCGACGTTGGCGTCGCGGTTGGCGCGATTGAGCTGGCGGAAGCTCTGCGAGTTCCACGACTGGCGGTTGAACGCCTGCGCGGTGCGGGCGCCGGAGATGTTCTGCTCCAGCTCGGTGCTCACGCCGCTGATGGTCTTGCGGGTCTTGCGGAACGCGTGGCGGGCGCGCTTCGAGAACACCGCCGTGCTCACGTACATCAGTGGCAGCAGCATGAAGCTGGCCAGCGCCAGCCGCCAGTTGAGCGCCAGCATGCCGATCAGGATCGCGAACAACAGCAGGAAGCTGGACACCATGCGCGACAGCCCCATCCCCACGGTGCGGTTGATCACCTCGGTGTCGTTGGTGAGCCGCGACAACAGGTCGCCGGCCTCGTTGCGGTCGAAGTAGGTCAGCGACAGCTCCTGCACCTTCTGCATGATCTGGTTGCGCAGCCTCAGCAGCAGTCGCTGGCCGACCGCCGCCAGCGCGTAGCGGCTGCCGGCGTTGGTGAGCCAGCCCACCAGAAACAGCACCAGCACCAGCACCATGGCGACGGTGAGCCCGCGGGCGGTCGTGGCGCGGGACGCTTCCCCCTCCAGGAACGCGTTGAGGCCATCGACCGCGCGGCCGATGTAGATCGGCGCCGCGGCCTGAGCGGCGGCGGAGATCACCGCCAGCGCCACCACCAGGGACAGCGCCAGCGGCCGGTCGCTCATGTAGCGGAACAGGCGCAGCAGGGTCTGGCCCACCTTGGCCGCCTGGCGGTCGTCGCCGTGCTGGAGACCGAACGGGGACATGCCCATGCGCCCGCGCCCGGGCGCCGGCATGGAACCGCGCCGCGAATCGCTCATGTTGCCACCTCCTCGGTCTGCTCGGAGAGCTGCGCGTAGTAGATCTCCGCGTACAGTGCGTTGTCGTGCAGCAGCCGCTGGTGCTCCCCAAGCCCGGCCACCCGGCCCTGGTCCAGCAGCAGCACGCGGTCAGCCGCCAGCACCGTGTTCATGCGGCTGGCGATGACGAAGGAGAGCCGGTCGTGACGCAGCTTCTCGATGGCGCCGCGGATCTGCACCTCGGTCTCGTAGTCGA
>JAKZWC010000081.1:0-5666 GCA_047515735.1 Spirochaetales bacterium
GGTGTTCTCGGAGCTGATCGCCCTGCCGGAGACCTGGCAGGCGCTGCATGGGCTCGGCTTTGTCCGGCCGCGCTACTGGAGCGGTTACGTGATCGCCAAGGAGCCGCACGCGGGTCCGCTCTACTGGCACCAGGACTGGCCGTTCTGGGATGAGCCTGCGGCCGCCGACCCGGCACCCCATCAACTGTTCCTGATGTGGTACCTGGTGGACACCCGGCCGGAGAACGGCTGCCTGCGGCTGCTGCCGCGCTCCCATCGGCTGCGCTGCGACGTCCACGACGCCATCGGCACCGGGCATGACGACACGGTGCGGCACCAGGATCCGGCCACCTCGCCCGCGTACCAGCGCCATCCGGACGAGGTGGACGTAACGGTGCGGGCCGGCGACCTTGTGATCGGCGACGCCCGCCTGCTGCACGCCGCCCACGGCAACGCCAGCGGCAGCCGCCGCACCGTGATCACCATGTGGTACCTGCCGCGCTACGACGAGTTGAGCGAACCGATGCGGGCGGCTTTTCAGACCCGGCTCTACGCGCCCCCGCCCGCGGATCTGGCGGCGGAGGAGTTGGACCGCATCAGCCGCCTGCTGCCCGACTACGCCGGCAGGGCCGAGCCCGCCGTCTGGAACCGGACACCCGGCAAACATCTGAAGAACGAGAAGGCCGACTAGTGCGATACGGCCGAGCGCAGCGTCCCTATCAAGGAGGAGACCAATGAGAGGATACCGTTCATGTCCCGCGACCTGTCTGTTCGCGGCCGCCCTGCTGCTACTGGCGGGGCCGGGCATCTGGGCCGGCGGCCAGGAGGATAGTTCCGCCGCCGACAGCGGGGCCGCGCCCGCTGCCGCCGCCGAGATGGCGGCGTCGGTCGAGTTGCCGCGCGCCGGACAGGCGCACTACAACCTGTCCGACTATGAGGCCCTCACGGGGCGCACGTTGACCTTCAAGGAAGCGCCACTCCTGGCGGCCAGGGTGCAGGCCGGAGAGTTGCCGCCGGTCGACCAACGGCTTCCGGAAGAGCCGGTGGTCGTGATTCCGTTCGCCGAGCTGGGCAAATACGGCGGCTCGCTGACGATTCCTTCGATGTCGGCCGCGAGTTGGTGGCCCGCCTCCCAGGCGACGCCCGAGTATCCGATGACCCGCGACATGCGCTGGCCCAACACTCTGCTGCCCGGCATGGCGGAGGCATGGGGCATGTCGGAGGATGGCAAGACCTTCACCCTGACCTTCCGCAAGGGCCTCAAGTGGTCGGACGGAGAACCCTTCAGCGCCGACGACGTGCTGTTCTGGTGGGAGGATTACATTCTCAACGAGGAAGTCACCCCGACCATCCCCAAGTACTGGGAGCCCCAGGGCCACGTCATGGAGGTGAGCAAGGTCGACGACGTGACCGTTCAGTTCCAGTTTGCGGTGCCCTACACTACCGTCCAGTTCTACTTCAGCCAGTGGGCGAACAAAGGGATGCAGAGTCACAGCTTTCTACCGCGCCACGCCCTCACCAGGTTCCACATCAAGTACAACGAGGAAGCCAACCAGCTCGCCAAGGACGAGGGCTTCGACTCCTGGTCGCAACTGTTCCAGAACCGTGCGCGCTATTCGCGTGACAGTCCGACGTTCCCGGAGATTCCGTACCTGGGGCCGTGGATTCTCAAGAACGTGCGCATGGACGGCGTTTCGTGGGAACGCAATCCCTACTACTTCAAGGTCGACCCGGAGGGCAATCAGCTTCCCTACATCGACGAGTTGCGCAGCATCTGGGTGACCGACGTGGAGACGATGAAGATCCGCACCCTGGCCGGAGACTTCGACTACGTGCCATGGGGCATGTCCACCAGCGACGTACCCGTGCTCACCGAGAGCGCCGAGCAGAGCGACTTCCGCATCATCATGACGCCGGGCGTATATGCCGCGGAGTGCGGGATTTTCGTCAACCAGACCTACGATCAGCAGGATCCCGCGATTGCGGAGGTGCTGCGCCACCGCAACTTCAAGCAGGCGCTTTCCCTGGCCATGAACCGCGCCGAGATCAACGAGGTGGTGGCCTTCGGGCTCGCCGATCCGGTGCAGGCGACGACCTATCCGAAGAACAGTTTCTACCAGGAAAAGTGGGCCCAGGCGTACGTCGAGTACGACCCGGAGCGGGCCAACCAGCTCCTCGACGAGATGGGCATGGACCAGCGCGACGGCGATGGGTTTCGGTTGCTGCCGAACGGCGAGCCGTTCACCTTGGTGGCCGAATTCGCGGTTCAGGTAGCGGTACTGACCAAGACCGGAGAGCTGTTGAAGGAGTACTGGGACAACGTAGGCATTCGCACCCTGGTAAAATCGCCGCAGTGGAGCGCCATGTCGCAACGCATCGCCACCGGCGAGTTCATGATCATCACTTGGCCGATCGACGGGGTCGACGCACTGTCGTCGCGGATCGATCCCAACCCGATCGATCCCCTGCGGCCGCACTGGACCATGCCGCTGTGGTGGAGCTGGTGGCGTACCGAGGGCGAGGAGGGCATGGAGCCACCGGACGAGATCAAGAACCTGTTCGCCCTGGCGGAGCGCAAACCGTTCGTGGACGACGAGGAGTTCACCCGCGACATCGCCAACGTGATGATGGACTTCCAGGCGGAGGATCTGTCTACCATCGGCACCATCGCGTACATGCGCTATCCGACGGTGGTGAAGAACAAGCTCGGCAACGTGGACGCGGTAACGGTGTACGGGTTCTCGCACGCCTCCGACGGCACCAAGAGCCATCGCCCGGAAGTCATGTTCTGGAAAGAGTAGCGCGGGGCGGCTCGGGGCGCACCACTGCCGTTCCGTAACAGCACCGGGAGCGACCAATGCTAGCCTACATCGGGCGCCGGCTGGCGTTCATGCTGGTCCTCCTGGTGCTGCTTTCCGTGGTGTCGTTCATCCTGATCCAGCTTCCTCCTGGCGACTACCTGACGACCCTGGTGGCGCGCCGGCAGCTCTCCGGCGGGGAGATGACGCAGGCGGAGAAGGACGCCCTGCAGCAGATGTACGGCCTCGGCTTGCCGATCCATCGCCAATACCTCAAGTGGGCGGGCAACCTGCTGCGCGGCGACCTGGGCCGTTCCTTCCAGTGGAACCGGCCGGTTGCCGGGCTCGTCGCCGAACGCCTGCCACTGACCCTGGTGATCTCCGCCGCGGCGCTGCTGTTCACCTACCTGATGGCGATTCCGATCGGCATCTACTCCGCCACCCATCAATACTCCTTCGGCGACTACACGTTCACCGTGGTCGGCTTCGTGGGCTTGGCCATCCCACCGTTTCTGCTCGCCCTGATTCTCATGTTCCTGTTTTTCAAGGTATTCGACATGAGCACCGTCGGCCTGTTCTCCCCGGAGTTCATGGATGCGCCGTGGAGCTGGGCCAAGTTCCTGGACCTGCTGAAACACCTGCCGATTCCCATCGTGATCAACGGCGTGGCGGGGACTGCCGCCCTGATCCGGGTGATGCGCGCCACCCTGCTGGACGAGCTGCAGAAGCAATACGTGATCACCGCACGCACCAAGGGCCTGGCCGAACGCACTTTGCTGTTCAAGTATCCGGTGCGCATGGCGATCAACCCGATCGTCAGCACCGTCGGCTGGCTGCTGCCCACCATCGTTTCCGGTGAGACCATCACGGCGATCGTGCTGAGCCTGCCCACCGTCGGCCCGCTGCTCTACGAAGCGCTGTTGTGGCAGGACATGTTTCTGGCCGGCAGCCTGGTCATGGTGCTCGCCATGCTGGTGGTGGTCGGCACCTTCCTGTCCGACCTGCTGCTGGTGAAGGTGGACCCGCGCATCCGCTACGAGCAGGGCTACGAGCAGTGATACGGGGCATCTCGCGGAACGCCCCCGAGTACGAGTCGGCGACCCAGTGGCGGCTGATGTGGCTCAAGTTCAAGCGTCACCGGCTGGCCATCGGCGGCTCCGTGGTGCTGGCGCTGTTCTACGGCATGGGCCTGTTCTGCGAGTTCCTCTCGCCGCACGGCCCCTTCGAGCGCTTTACCGAGTACCTTTACGCTCAGCCCCAGCGGCTGCACTTCGTCGACGCCGACGGCCGCTTTCACGTGCGGCCGTTCGTGTACGGCATTACCCGCACCGTCGACATGACCAGCCTGCGGCGGCTGTACAGCGAGGACCGCACGGTGCGCTACCCGGTGCGGCTGTTCCCCCGGCGTCACAGCTACCGCTTGTGGGGCCTGTTCGAGACCGACCTGCACCTGTTCGGGGTGGACCGGCCGGGGGTGATTTTTCTGTTCGGCACCGACAAGCTGGGGCGCGACCTGTTCTCGCGGCTGTTGTACGCGAGCCGTATCTCCCTCTCGGTGGGTCTGATCGGCGTCGCCATGAGCTTCGTGCTGGGCTGCATCCTGGGGGGCGTGTCGGGGTACTTCGGCGGCACCACGGACCTGCTCATCCAGCGCCTGATCGAGTTTCTCATTTCCATCCCTACGATCCCGCTGTGGATGGCGCTGAGCGCCTCGCTGCCGCATCACTGGACGCCGCTGCGGGTGTACTTCTTCATTACGCTGATCCTGTCGATCGTGGCCTGGTCGGGTCTGGCACGGGTGGTGCGGGGCAAGGTGATCAGCACCCGCAGCGAGGACTTCGTGACCGCGGCGCGGCTGGCGGGAGTGCGCAACGTGACCATCATCGTGCGCCACCTGCTGCCCTCGTTCGTCAGCTACCTGATCGTGAGCCTGACCATCTCCATCCCCAACATGATTCTGGGAGAGACCGCGCTGAGCTTCCTCGGGCTGGGCCTGCGGCCGCCGGTGCTGAGCTGGGGGGTGCTGCTCAAGGAGGCGCAGAACGTGCGCACGGTGGCGGTCAACCCGTGGCTGCTGATCCCCGGCCTGTACGTGGTGGTGGTGGTGATCGCCTTCAACTTCGTGGGCGACGGGCTGCGCGATGCCGCCGACCCCTACAAGTAGCCTGGCAAGCCCTGGGAGCAGAAGACATTCCGCCGCCACGACAGTCGAATCATGCATGCGTGCTGCTGGCCGGCGACGACGTTGGCTGTGTGGGAGTTGCAGGGTTTTCGAATAGCTTGACTTGCTTCGCGTGCTTCATCTCGAAGGACTGGAGATAGTCAAGCAATTTCTCCACGTCATGGCCGCACTTCTCGGACATCCGTAAGCGGCTCTCCCGAACATCGGCGATCATCTCTTGGTAGGCACCCATGATCCTCTATTCTCCCATCAATTGAAGTGGCGTTATCAGCATTGGTACGTAGAGTCCCAGTACGGTATTGATCCATCGAATGTGACCGGCTTTGTTGGCGTTAGTCAGGTGCTCGCAGTTCCAAGTCAGCAGGTAGTCGAACTTGTGGTAGGATGCGAGCGCCAAGTGTAGTGCGTCGCCCAGTGGGTTTCGCGAGGTACCATCAAAAGGTGTGGAAATAAGAAAAGGCGGTGAGTAGCCTCCAAGGTGACGAAACCGAACGGAGGGACACCGCCATGGACCAAGAAGCCATGAAGGAGCCGGCCGCGTCAACGCCGGTGTGGGACGAGCTGGAGGAGTGGACCAGAGGACGCATTCAGGAGTGGATGCAGCAGTTGCTGGTCGAGGAGGTGACCGAATTTCTGGGGCGCGCCAAGCATCAACGCCGTGGCGTGGATATGCAGGGCTATCGCAACGGCTACGGGAAGCCGCGCCG
>JAKZWC010000082.1:0-4075 GCA_047515735.1 Spirochaetales bacterium
CACCGGGCGCAGGGCCCCGAAGCTCGCGACACGGCCCGTGGACAGCCGCCTCCGGCGCCGGGCGGCGCCGACGCCGACGCCGACGCGGCTACCCCTTCTGGCGGTTGCATCTCAAGCAGCGCACGGCGCAGGATCAAGACATGGCCTACAGCTTCAAGAAAGGCATGATGTATCTGATGCCTACCCACTTCGGTCCCATGGCGGGGCCGCGGCAAGGCCCCGACGGCGCGGGCTTCGCGTGCCGCGACAATCCCAGGACGACCAGCTACTCGGTGAGCTTTCTGACCAACCCCGAGCAGCTCGAGGCACTGCTGCCGGAGGGCTTCGCCCTGCACGGCGAGCCGGTGGTGACCGTCGACCAGACCCACATGAAGGAGATCGAGTGGCTCGCCGGCCGCGGCTACAACGTCATGGGAGTCACCTTTCCGGTGACCTACAACGGAACCCGCGACCGCGCCGTGGGCCCGTTCCTCACCGTGCTGTGGGAGAACCTGACCGATCCGATCCTGACCGGGCGCGAGCAGCTCGGTTTTTCCAAGATCTACTGCGAGCTGCCGGAACCGGCGGTGTGCCGGGGCGAGACCCACGTCACCGCGAGCTGGCTCGGCTACCGCTTCCTCGACCTGAAGCTGCGCAACATGCAGCCGGTGGCGCCCGCCGACTACCCCGCCGCCGCGGCAGCGCGTAGCGACGGCGCGCTCACCGGCCAGCTCCACTACAAGTACATCCCCCGCACCGGCGACTGGGACCAGGCCGACGTCGCCTACGCCACCCTCACCCCGGCCACGGGCTCCAATCGCAAAGTCACGGGTATGTGGCGTGGCGACGGGACGGTCCAGTTCCACCACGCCCGCTGGGAGGACATGCCGACCCAGCACATGGTCGTCAACGCGTTCCACCAGTTGGAGATCCGCGAATACCGCGGGGCCACCATCACGCAGGCGGTCGGGGCCAAGGACCTGAGCGACCAGCGCAGGTTGGAATAGCGGGGACGCACCCATGAACAGGCACGGTCACACTGTCACTTCGCAGACCATGCAAAGCGATGCCCGCGCCGCGCCGCCCGGCCGCGATTTCGGATCCAGGCAGCACGTTGCCCTGAAGGACCTTCTCGCCGCCGGACTGGACCGGACGCAGGCGCTGTTCGTCGGCGAGCGCGCGAACCGCCTGCTTGCCGCGGCCGGGGACGGTCAGCGGGCCGCGGAACGCTGCTGGAAGGAACTGTCGCGTTCCGTGCTCACTCCCGAGACCCCGTTCCCGGTGCACCAGCTCCTCTACGAGCGCACCTACCGCGAACGCGACCCGGCCCACGGTCCGGCGCCGGCCTGGATACCCACGCACGAAGAGATCGGCGCCAGCAACCTGCACGCGTTGATGCGGGAGCGGCGCTGCGCTACCTACCGGGAACTGTTCCACTGGTCGGTATCGCAGTTCACGGAGTTCTGGCACCACCTGGCGCAGCGCTTGCAGATCCGGTTCACCCACCCCTACCACGCGGTCGCCGATATCTCCGACCTGCGGGAGCCGCGCTGGTTCCCGGGCGGCCGGCTGAACATCGCGGAGAGCTGCTTCAACGCGCCGCGCGCCGCGGTGGCCATCGTGCACCAGGCCGAGGGCGGCCCGCGGGAGAGCGTCAGCTACGGCGAGCTGCGCGCGTTGGCCAACCGCGTCGCCAACGGACTGCGCGACGCCGGCTACCGTCCCGGCGACGCCATCGCGCTGGACCTGCCGATGACGGCGGAGTCGGTGGCCATCTATCTCGGGATCATCTTCGCGGGCTGCACCGCGGTGGGCATTGCCGACAGCTTCGCCGCGGAGGAGATCGGCGTACGCCTGCGGATCACGCGCGCCAAAGCGATCTTCACCCAGGACCGGATCCTGCGCCACGGCAAGCTGCTGCCCCTGTACGCCAAGGTGGTGGAGGCGGACGCGCCACCGGCAATCGTGCTGGCACAAGGGACCGGCCCGGCGCCGGTGAGCCGCGGCGTCGACCTGAGCTGGGAGCAATTTCTCAGCGCCGATGCCGCCTTCAGTCCACTGCCGTGCGACCCCGAGGCGCCCACCACCATCCTGTTCTCCTCCGGCACCACCGGCGAGCCGAAGGCGATCCCCTGGACCCATACCACGCCGGTCAAGTGCGCGGCCGACGGCTTCCTGCACCAGGACATCCGGCCCGGAGACGTGGCGGCGTGGCCCACCAGCCTGGGCTGGATGATGGGACCGTGGCTGATCTACGCCAGTCTCATCAACCGTGCCACCATCGCGTTGTTCGACGGAGTCCCCACCGGCCGCGAGTTCGGGCAGTTCGTGCAGGATGCCGGCGTCACCATGCTCGGGGTGGTACCCAGCCTGGTACGGGCGTGGCGCAGCAGCGGCTGCATGGAGGGACTGGACTGGAGTGCGATCCGCATTTTCAGCTCCACCGGCGAGCCCTCCAACGGGGATGACTACCTGTACCTGATGGCCCTGGCCGGCTACCGGCCGGTGATCGAGTACTGCGGCGGCACCGAGATCGGCGGCAGCTACATCACCGGCACCGTGGTGCATCCATCCGCCCCCACAATCTGTACCACGCCGGCGCTGGGGATCGACTTTCTGATTCTGGACGAGGCCGGCCGGCCGGCCAGCAACGGCGAAGTGTTCCTGCGGCCGCCCTCCGTCGGGCTGTCCACCAGCCTGCTCAACCAGAATCATCACGCGGAGTACTTCGACGGCACTCCGCAGGCGGCCGGAAGCGTGCCGCTGCGGCGCCACGGCGACCAGATCGAGCAGCTTCCCGGAGGCGGCTACCGGATCCACGGGCGGGTCGACGACACCATGAACCTGGGCGGCATCAAGGTCAGCTCGGCGGAGATCGAACGGCTGCTCAATACGGTTGCCGGGGTAGCGGAAACCGCCGCCGTGGGGGTGCCACCGGCAGCCGGCGGCCCCAGCCGGCTGGTGATCTACGCCGTGCTGGAGGCGGATACCGAGATCTCGAAGGAGGAGTTGCACGCACGCTTCCGGCAGGTCATCCGCGAACACTTGAACCCGTTGTTCCGGATTCACGACGTAGTGCTGGTGGATGCCCTGCCGCGTACCGCGTCCAACAAGACCATGCGGCGGGCGCTCCGCGCCGGCTACGCGCAGACCGCCGGCGGGGAGGCGTGGCCATGAGTCGCAATCGAGCTGCAGTGGTGAGCGCCGTGCGCACCGCCATCGGCGGGTTCGGCGGCGCCCTCAAGGAGTGTTCCGCCCCGTTCCTGGGCTCGGTCGCGATCCGCGAGGTGCTCCGGCGCGCCGGTATCGACGGGGATCAGGTGGACGAGGTGATCATGGGCAACGTCTACCAGGCCGGCAACGGGCCGAACCCCGCCCGCGTGGCAGCGGTCAAGGCCGATCTCCCCTACTCGGTGCCCTCCATGACCATCAACAAGGTGTGCGGTTCGGGGCTGAAGGCGATCAGCCTGGCGGCGCAGGCGATCGCCCTGGGCGACGCCGACTGCATGGTCGCCGGCGGCATGGAGTCGATGAGCGGAGCACCCTACCTGATCCCCGAGACCCGCTGGGGAGCGCGTATGGGGCACGCCAGGCTGGTGGACGTGATGTTGCGCGACGGACTCTGGGACTGCTTCGTCGACTGTCACATGGGCAACACCGCCGAGACCCTGGCCGCGCGCTACCACGTGGAGCGCGCCGAGCAGGACCGGTACGCGCTGCAGAGTCAGCAGCGCTACCAGGCGGCGCTGCAGGAGGATCGCTTCGGCCGCGAAATCGTGGCGGTGCCGGTGGCGCCTCGCAAGGGCCCGGCCGTGGAGTTCCGCTGCGACGAGTCGCCGCGTCCCGACACCAGCCTGGAAGCCCTGGTCGATCTGCGGCCGGCGTTCGAGCGGGAGGGAACGGTCACCGCGGGCCACGCCTCGAAGCTGAGCGACGGCGCCGCCGCGGTGCTGGGGATGAGCGAACAGCGGGCGGCCGCGAGCGGGCTGGAGCCGCTGGCCTGGGTGAGCGGCTACGCCACGGCGGGAGTCGACCCGGCGATCATGGGCATCGGGCCGGCGTTCGCCATCCGCAAGCTGCTGGCCGCCACCGGGCT
>JAKZWC010000083.1:0-5178 GCA_047515735.1 Spirochaetales bacterium
GGATACATCCTGGCGCGGGTGCTGTAGCGCAGCACCGCGTCCTCGCTCAGAAACAGGTAGTGAGCGCAGGTCTCGGCGGAGACGTCGATGCCGGCCGCGCGCGCCTGCCGGATCAGCTCGACCGAGCGCCGGCAGGAGATATGCTGGAAGTGGACCCGGCCGCCGGCCAGCGAGACGATCTCGAGATCGCGCGCCACCTGCGCGGACTCCGCCTGGCACGGGCTGCCGATCAGCCCCAGCCGGGTCGCCACCACCCCCTCGTTCATCGCCCCCGCCTGCGACAGCTCCGGATCCTCCTCGTGCAGCAGCAGCGGCAGGTCGAACTTCTTGGCGTACTCCAGGGCGCGGCGCATGATCGCCGACGACACGATCGGGTTCCCGTCGTCGGACAGCGCCACCGCGCCGCCGTTGCGCAGCTCGCCGAATTCGGTGAGCTTGGAGCCCTCCTGACGCACGGTGACCGCACCCACCGGCCACAGGTTGATCAGATTGAGCCGCCGCGCCTCGCGCCGCAGAAATTCCATGTCGGCGCGCGTGTCCGACACCGGGTTGGTGTTCGGCATCGGGCAGACGCCGGTGAAGCCTCCGGCCAGGGCGGCGCGCAGTCCGCTCTCGATCGTCTCCTTGTACTCGAAGCCGGGCTGGCGCAGGTGGACGTGGATGTCGATCAGACCGGGCAGCACCAGCTTGCCGCGGGCGTCGATCACCTCCGACACCGCGCTGCCATTGGCGGCGCCAAGATCGCCCCCGACCTGCCGCACGCGGCCGTCCCGCACCAGCAGATCGAGCGTGTCGTTCAGTCCCTGGAGCGGGTCCACCAGCCGGCCGCCGCGCACCAGCACCGGGGCCGCGCCGGACCCCGGTCCGGAGTCAGCCATCGTCACCAGCTCTGCCCGCGCGCCGGCCGCGCGCCGCGCGCGGTGGCCGCGTGGCCCCCTGCTCGCGGGTCAGCGTGGTGTGGAACAACACCGCCATGCGCACCGCCACGCCGTTGGTCACCTGATCCAGGATCAGCGAGTGGGGACCGTCGGCCACCTCTGCTGCCACCTCCACACCGCGGTTCATCGGCCCGGGGTGCAACACCAGCAGCCCCTCCTTGGCACGCCGCAGGCGATCGTGCGAGAGACCGTACTCCACCGCATATTCGCGCACCGACGGAAAGAACGCCCCGCGCTGGCGCTCGAACTGAATCCGCAGCAGGTTGAGGACGTCGGCCTCCTCGATCACCTCATCCAGATCGTAGGACACCTCCGCGCCCAGCTCCTCGATGCCGTGCGGGATCAGGCTCGGCGGCCCGCACACGGTCACGCGGGCGCCGAGCTTGCGCAGGCCCCACAGGTTTGAGCGCGCCACGCGCGAGTGCAGGATGTCGCCAACCAGACACACGTGCAGGCCCTCCAGCTCCTGATGCTCGCGGATGGTGAAGATGTCCAGCAGCCCCTGGGTCGGGTGCTCGTGGATGCCGTCGCCGGCGTTGACCACGCTGGCTTCCAGCTCCCGCGCCAGCAGCTCGGCGGACCCTGACGAGGAGTGCCGCACCACCACCGTGTCCACCTGCATCGCCTCGATGTTCTTGGCGGTGTCGACCAGGCTCTCCCCCTTCTCCACGCTGGAGGTGGAGCCCTGGAAGTTGACCGTATCGGCCGACAACCGCTTGGCGGCCAGCTCGAAGCTGGTGCGGGTACGGGTGGAGGACTCGAAGAACAGGTTGGCGATGGTCTTGCCGCGCAACGAAGGCACCTTCTTCACCTGGCGCGCGGAGACCTCCTTGAACGACTCGGCGGTCTTCAGCAGCAACTCGATCTCGCCGCGGCTGAGCATCTCCAGCGACAGCAGATCCTTGCGCGTCCAGGCAACCCCGGCAGCCGGCTGAGCGGCGGAGCCCTTGTCGGAGGCCGGCGCGGCGGGCGCCACCCGGGCTCGCGGCGTTCGCGGTTGCGCCGTGGGGCTTACCTTAGTGCTCGTTTCGGTAGGCAATGACCACCTCCTCCCTGGTGTCGGTCTCGCGCAGGCGTACGTGGACGATCTCCTCGCTGCTGGTGGGGACGTTCTTGCCCACGTAGTCGGCGCGGATCGGGTACTCGCGATGACCGCGATCTATCACCACGGCCAGTTGAATCCGGCGTGGACGCCCGAACTCGACCAGTGCGTCGAGGGCGGCGCGGGTGGTACGGCCGGTGTAGAGCACGTCGTCCACCAGCACCACCACCCGATCGTCCAGGGGAAAGTCGATCTCCGTCCTGCCGACCACGGGGGAACTGGCCACGTGACTCAGGTCGTCGCGGTACAGACTGATGTCGAGAATCCCGAGCCGCGGATCGACGCCGGTAATCTCGCGCACCAGTTGCTGCAGGCGCCGCGCCAGCGGCACTCCGCGGGTGCGGATGCCCACGAACACCACCTGGTCGACGGTGCGATTGCGCTCCACCACCTCGTGGGCCAGTCGCGTCAGGCAGCGCGCCAAGTCGGCCGCATCGAGGATACGGCGCTCGGCGTGCCTGCGCTGCTGCTCAGCCATGGTCAACTCCGTCCCGCCGCGCGGGCAAAAAAAATCTCCGCCTCCCGCCCAGTACCCGGAACCGACGCCAGCATCGGGTCCACCACTGCGCGGGCCGGAGATTCCCCGGTCCGTTCGACTGCTTCAAGTCTTCGTGCGTACGAATTGAATCCAAACGCTCACCCTTGCCGGCCTCACGGGACCGGTTTAAAGGATGGATGCACCGTATCCCGACGCCCGCGCACGCGTCAACCGCTCGGCTCCCAGCCCACGCCGCCCACGCACCCGCGCCGGCGCCCGGCGCCGCTGCCCGACCGGTGCGCAAGCGCCAGCATACCTTGCCGGCGAGCGTAGATCGTGGCATGTTGAAGGCAACTTTCAGGCCCGGTGCGCCGGGCCCCAAGGAGACGACACATGGCACTGAGGATCAACCACGAGGCGCCCAATTTCGACGCCGAAACGACCCAGGGTCCGATCAATTTCCACGAATGGATCGGAGACGGCTGGGCCATCCTGTTTTCCCACCCCAAGGACTTCACGCCGGTGTGCACCACCGAGCTGGGGACCGTGGCCGGGCTGCAGGGTGAGTTCGCGAAGCGCAACTGCAAGGTGCTCGGGATCAGCGTCGACGGCGTGAGCGATCACCAGGCGTGGTCCAAGGACATCGAGGCATCCCAGGGGCATGCGGTCACCTACCCGCTGATCGGCGATCCCGACCTGACGATCGTGAAGGCGTACGACATGCTGCCGGCCGACGCCGGAGAAACCTGTGAGGGGCGCACGCCCATGGACAACGCCACCGCCCGATCGGTGTTCGTGATCGGACCGGACAAGAAGATCAAGGCGACCCTGACCTACCCGATGAGCACCGGCCGCAACTTCGCCGAGATCCTGCGTCTGCTCGAATCCTGCCAGCTCACCGCCACCAAGCAGGTGGCGACGCCGGCCAACTGGAACCAGGGAGACAACGTGATCATCCTGCCGTCCGTCTCCGACGAAGCGGCCAAGGAGAGCTACCCCGACGGGTGGGAGTCTCCGCTGCCCTACATCCGGATCGTGCCCCAGCCGAAGTAGCCGGGGCTCGCTACCGCAACAAGGTCAAAAGGAGGGACACATATGACCAGACCAGGCTTGACGCTTGCCGTCATCACGTTTCTTAGCTGCTCGCTGCTGGCGTTTGCCGGCGGCACCAGCGACTCCGGGGCCGCCGGCTCCGGTGCCGCAACCACCACCGCCGAACGCACCGGCAAGTATGGCGAGGCGCCGATGCTGGCCGCCCTCGTCGCCGCAGGCGAATTGCCGCCGGTCGACGAGCGGCTGCCGCTGAACCCGTCGGTGCGCACCTCGATCGAGGAGGTCGGCACGTACGGTGGCACGGTGCGGGTATTCGCGCTCGACAACTGGCCCTGGCAGGACATGACCGAGAGCGTGGAACGCAGCCCCTACATGCTCAAGGGAGTGGCCGGACAACTGCTGCCCGACGTGGCCGAAGCGGTAGAGATGTCCGCGGACAACATGTCGGTGACGATCCGCCTGCGGGAGGGGCACATGTGGTCCGACGGCCACCCGGTCAGCGCCGACGACATGGTGTTCCAGTTCGAGTCGATGCACAACCATCCCGAGGTCGTGACCTACAAGAAGAGCCCGTTCGTGCAGCAGGCGGTCAGGGTCGACGCGCAGACCGTGCGCCTGGAGTTCGACTCGCCGCATCCGGAGATGATGGTCAAGCTGGCTACCTGGCACGGGGGCGACTGGGAGATGCTGAAGCCCAAGCACTACCTCTCCAAGTGGCATATCGATTTCAACGACAAGGCCAACGAGGTGGCCAAGGAAGAGGGACACGAGACCTGGCAGCAGGCGTTCACCGATCACTTCTTCTGGAAGCCGTCGACCGATCTCGACCTGCCGGTGATCCAGGCGTGGCGCTTCACGGAGATCACCCCCACGGTGCGCGTCTTCGAGCGCAACCCCTACTACCTGCGCGTCGACACCGCCGGCAACCAGCTTCCCTACATCGACCGCATCGTCTCCACCGTGGTCGAGAAGGAGGTGTACAACCTCAAGATCATCGGTGGCGAGGCCGACCTGGCGTACGGCCAGACCAGCCTGGAGAACTTCGCCCTGTACAAGGAGAACGAGGAGGCCGGCGACTACCAGGTGACGCTGATTCCGGGGCTGTCCGCCGCCGAGGTGGGGATGGTCCTGAACCAGAACCACCTGGAGGAGTGGAAGGCAGAGCTGTACCAGGACGTGCGCTTCCGGCGCGCCCTGTCGCTGGCGATCAACCGCGATGAGGTGAACGAGCAGGTATTCTTCGGCCTGTCGACCCCGCGGCAGGCGGCAGTGCCGCCGGTGCACAGCTACTACCAGGAGGAGTGGGGCAACGCGTGGGCCGACTACGACCCGGACCAGGCCAACGCCCTGCTCGACGAGATCGGCATGACCGATCGCATGCGGGACGGATTCCGGCGGGCGCCGGGCGGCGAGGAGTTGCAGATCCTGATCGAGTACGCCGAGGGCACTCCCGTCCCGGCGATGGAGCTGATCAAGGAGTACTGGGAGGCGGTCGGCGTCAAGGTGCTGCTCAAGGTGGAGACCGGCCAGTCGCGCAACGTCACCCGGACGCTGAACGAGCATGACGTGCGGGCGAGCGGCATCGGCGAGGCATCGGAGACGGGCAA
>JAKZWC010000084.1:0-6467 GCA_047515735.1 Spirochaetales bacterium
TCCATGTAGTCGCCGGCCACACGGATCGACTTGCTGAAAACGATGCCCGCCATGGAGATGACCCCGACCTCCGTCGTCCCGCCGCCGATGTCAACGACCATGTTGCCCGAAGGCTCCTCGATCAGCAGGCCGACGCCCAGCGCAGCGGCCATGGGCTCTTCGATGAGATACACTTCCCGGGCTCCGGCCTGCTCGGCGCTCTCCCGCACCGCGCGCCGCTCCACCTCCGTGATGTTGGTGGGAATGCCGATGACCATGCGCGGCTTTACCAGCCAGCGACGCTGGGTGACGGTGTTGATGAAGTAGCGGATCATCTTCTCGGTGTGCTCCAGATCGGCGATCACACCGTCCCGCAGCGGGCGAATGGCCACAATGTCCTCGGGCGTCTTCCACAGCATCCGTTTGGCTTCCTTGCCGACCGCCACTACGCTCTTGGTGCTCTTTTCCACCGCCACCACCGATGGCTCCGAGAGTACGATGCCTTTGCCCTTGACGTGCACCAAGGTGTTGCAGGTGCCGAGATCGATGCCGATGTCCATCGCGAAGTTGCCGAATATGCTCACTCTGGTCTCCTAATCACGTAGCCGCATGTTGGCCCCGTGATGCTGTTGATCGATATTCCGCGCCCGCCGCCATTCGGCACGCGCTCCGACGACATTGCCCAGCCCGGCGTACGCGTCACCCAGGAACAGGTGGGCATCCGCCGAACCGGGAGCGAGGTCCAGTATCCGCTGGTACTGCTCGCCCGCGTCCGCGTAGCGGCCCCCCTGCAATAGTAACGCTCCCAGCATGAATCGCGCACGGATTTCCAGTGGCTCGTCGCCGGCACTGGCCGCCGCCTGAAAGTGCCGCTCGGCCTCTTGGTGCTCCCCGAGGCGCTCAAGCAACTGACCGACCGACAGGTACAGGAGGCCGCTGGGACGGCGCTGCAAGGCGCTGCGAAAGTGCTCGATTCCGCTCTCCAGAGCGCCGGAACGCACCAATGCCATGCCCAGGTATTCGTGGGCATCAGCTCCGTCGTAACCCTGCTCCAGCGATTCCCGGAGGAAGCGGATCGCCAGATCGTAGAAGTAGGGGCCCTTATGGAAGTAGGCCTTGCCGAGCACATAAACCGTCTCGGTACGAAAACGCAACTCGCCATTGAGGCGGGCGCGGCGCAGCGCAATGATCGCCTGATCCAGTCGTGGGACCGGGTCTAACCGGTCCGCCTCGGCCAGCGCCAGGTAGAAGTGGGCGACGCCGCGGAACAGCAGTGCCTCGGCATCCAGCGGCCGTTGCGCCAGCACCTCCGCGCTGCGACTGAGCACCTCGGCATAGCTGCCCTCGTTCGACAGCTCCAGCAACGCCGGCTGCCGGCTCGGAAACAGCGCCTCCGGGAGGCTCCAAGCCGAGCCGAAGACTACGGCCGCCACTACCGCCAAGCCTGCGCCCCCTGCTACCAGAAGCGGCAGCGGTCGCCGCCAGAACTGACGCGACCGAGTGTGCTGGTACCTCTCCAGGCGGAAATCGTTTCGTCGCACCGACCCGCGCGCCACGCCTCCTACCCCTCATCACAGTGTGTGTGAACTGTACTCCATGAACGCCCAAAACAAAAGAGGCGGGCCTGTAAGCCGGGTTCTGTACGGTGGGCGCCGACGGCGCCCACCGTTTGGCGGCGCGCCTGGGCGGCACGCCGCTACTAGTGGACGCTACAGCACCAACCGGTGCGCACCATCTATCTCGGCCGGCCGTCACCGGCCGGCTCGTGCAGCCTACCCGCAGGCTGGAGGGTCACTCCTGGACGGGCCGTCCACCTGCTGCTCGGCTTTGCTCCTGGCGAGGTTTACCGTGCCGCCGCTGTCGCCAGCGACGCGGTGGGCTCTTACCCCACCTTTTCACCCTCACCGGCAGACGCTCGGCAGAACCGGCGCGCCGCCGGCAGTATGTTTTCTGTGGCACTGTCTGTCCGCGGCGCCGTCCGACGCCGCGGCCCGGGCGTTACCCGGCGCCATGCCCTTATGGAGCCCGGACTTTCCTCCGCCGGTGCGGCCCCGGGGCCGCCTGGCGGCGGTGCACCGGCCCGCCTCTCACATCCTTCGCAGCGCCCCACGAGGCGCCGTTGCACGTCCATTCCGACCCAGACCGCCCGCAGGGGCAGCCTGGCACGGTGGCTAGTCGTCCGTGGACGCATCACGCCGCGTCTCTAGCAGCGCGGCATCCTCGCCCTCCTCGGCCTCGTCGGCCTCCTCGCTGTCCACAGGATCGTCGTCGAACATCAGATCGTCGTCGTCGAACTCAGCGCTGGAGGCATCGAAGGCGTCTCCTTCGAAATCCTCGTCTCCCCCGTAGAACACGATACGACTGCAATTCGGGCAGAACATGATCTCTTCGCCGGTACGCACCCGGTTGGCGAAGAACGGCGGCAGTATCATCTGGCAGCCGGTGCACACGCCTGCCCGCAGCGCGACGATGCCCAGGCCCTCCTTGTTGCGGATGATGCGCTCGAACTTGAACAGCAACTCGGTGTCGAGTCCCGGCGTGATCTTGGACTCTTCGCCGATGAGCTCCTGGAGAGCCGCCTCGCGACCGGCTGTCTCGGATTCGATGCGTTGCTGCTCGTCCGCCACCTCCTGGTCCTGCTGCTTGATCAGCGCCTCCTCCTGTTCCAGGGTGGCCGCCATCTCGTCGAGGTGCTCCTCCTCACGCTGCAGCTCACGCCGGACTTCCACCTCACGCTCGCCGGAGTCGCGTATTTCCTTGTCCAACGCCTCATATTCCCGCTGCGTGCGAATCGCGTCCATCTGACCTTCGTATTGTTCGCGCTCATGTTCCGCTTCGATGGCACGCTCACGCAAATCGTGGATGCGTACCCTGAGCTGATCGTACAACTCGCTCTTCTCCACGTAGGATCGCTTGAGCCGGTTGAGCACCTCGGTCTTGGTGGACAGGGCACGCGGAATCTCGCTGATCTCGTGCTCGGTGCGAAAGCGCTGAAACAACACTTCCTGCAGGGCGCGCAACTTGTGGAGCACGTCCTCGAGGTTGCTGCCGGCGGCTGAGTCCGCCGCACCGGGAAAGTGCGCGGACGGATGTTGCATGTCGCTATTCATCTCTTACTCGTCCTGATAGTCCTTGAGGCGGCGGCTGAGCTTGGGGTGGCGCAGACGGCGCAACGCCTTGGCTTCGATCTGACGGATACGCTCGCGGGTCACGTTGAAGTACAAGCCCACCTCCTCCAATGTCAAAGAGTACCCGTCATCCAAACCGAACCGCATCTTGAGCACTTCCTGCTCCCGTTTCGGCAGCTTCCTCAACACCTCGTCGAGCTGTTCCTGCAGCAGGGTGAACGCGGTGTGGTTGGCCGGGTTCTCCACATCCTTGTCCTCGATGAAATCGCCGAGAATCGAGTCTTCCTCCTCCCCGATGGGGGTCTCCAGGGAGATCGGTTCCCGCGCCACGCCCTTTACCGACTTGATGCGTGCCTCCGACCATCCGAGGCGCTCGGCGACTTCCTCGTCGGTCGGCTCGCGTCCGAGCACCTGCATGAGCTGGCGAGACTCCCGCACCACCTTGTTGATCTGCTCGATCATGTGCACCGGAACGCGGATGGTACGTGCCTGATCGGAGATGGAACGGGTGATCGCCTGGCGAATCCACCAAGTGGCGTAGGTGGAAAACTTGTAACCCTTGCGGTACTCGAACTTCTCCACCGCCTTGATCAGGCCGATGTTGCCCTCCTGCACCAGATCGAAGAAGTGCAGCCCGCGGTTGGTGTACTTCTTGGCGATGCTCACCACCAGCCGCAAGTTGGCCTGGATCAGGCGATCCTTGGCGCCCTTCATCATCACCCGGCCGTGCTCGATCTGCCTGGTCATGGCGAGGATCTCTTCGCAGGTCTGCTCGAAGCCGTTCTCGTACCCCGCCAGCTTGCGCTCGTTGACCTGGAAGATGCGGATCAGCTCCTTGATCTTTTCCGCCGGCAGGTCCAACTCTTTCTCGATGCGCACCTGCTTGGCCTTCTGGGCGAGCCCCCGGCCCAGGTTGCGCAGCTCCTTGGCGTTCGCCACCCGCAGCTTGCGCTGAATACTGCGCTGGTCCTCGGTGATCGTGCGGATCTTGCGGGCCGCGTCGGCGAACAGGTCGGAGACTTCGTTGATTTCCTCCTGATGGAACGCGATGTTCTTGAGGGCGCGCAGAATGGGAGTTCTCAACCCGCCCAGCCGATCGTTGCCGAGCACCACGCCACCCTCCGCCGCGATCTGCTTCTTGGTGTCCACGTAGCCCTTGAGGTTGGTGTACAACTCACGGATCGTGTCCTTGTACCAGGCGTTCAGCCGCCGGCGGTCGGCGAGAAACTCCGACGCCTCCTTCTTGGTGAGGTTGAGCTCCCGTGGATCCTTGGCTGAACGGGCGCGCTCGGCGATGTCATAGAACTGTGGAATGAGGGCGCCGCTGGAGGTGAACACGTCCTTGATGATGTTCTCGCCGGTCTCCATTTCCTTCGACAGGCGAACCTCATCCTCCGCGGTGAGCAGCCTCTCGCGGCCGATCTCCCGCAGGTACAGGCGGATCGGATCGTCGACGGCTGAATCCTTGTCGCTGTAGACCAACTTGCGACTGGCCGCGGCAGACGGCTTTTCGGTGTCGTCGGTAACGTCCTCGTCTTCCAGCTTGATGCCATTCTTCTCCAGAATCGCCGCCACCTCGTCGATGCGATCGGAGTTGACTATCCAGTCCGGCAGAAAGTCAGTTACCTCCTCGTAGGTCACCGTTTTCTTGCGCCGCGCGAAGTCCAGCAGACGTTCCACTACCGGATCCTGCTGGAGATCGCTCACCAGTGGTGCGCTCATCGAGACACGGCCTCCCCGCGCAGCTTGTTCAGCTCGCTGTCCAAGTAGATCTTGTCGGCCAGCAGTTCGGTCACCACGTGCGACGCGCCTGCGTGCTCCGCTTGGCGTACCTGCTCCAGCAGCAGATCGCGCTTGCGCTCCAGCGCATGCGACTTCACGTGGCATATACCCTCGCTGACGTAAGCATCGGCGTTGACGGTAAATTCGTCACTGCCAAGCTTCTGGGCAACCAACGAGCGCAACTCGCGTGACTCCAGGCGTAGCAGCAGATGTTCGGTGTCGGTCTGATCGTGCCGATAACAGTCCTCCAAGGCAATGTACAGGACGCGGGCGCGCGCGTCTTCCAGCTCATCGACGTCCAGCCGGTTGCGCACGACGGCGAACAGCTCCCGGTTCACGGATACCGCCAGCATCAGTCGCAACTCCGCCCCCACCTGCTCCGCGCCGGCCTCCGGCTCCGGGGTCGACTCCGCTGCCACCTTACGCCGGCCGGCGGGTCGCGCACCGGCGGTGCGGCGCCGAAACTCCGCATGCACCGTGTCATAGTCCAGCCGCAGGTGCGCCGCCACCTCCTGCAGCAACGCATCGCGGGATATGACCGACTCGATCTCGCTCAGGTAAGGATAGATGTCACGAAACGCCTGCTCCTTGCCCTCCGCCGTGCCCAGGTCCTTGCCGGCACACGCAGCCTGAATCGTGTACCGAGATGCTGTTATAGGCGATTCGAGCATCCGCTGCAACTCACTCGCCTCGCCGGCGGCTACCAGGTCCGCAGGGTCACGCCCCGCCGGCAGTGGCGCCACCGTTGCCGGAACCTCATGCTTGGCCAGTTCACGCAGAGAGCGCAGGGTCGCCGCATCCCCCGCTTCGTCGGCATCGAACATGACCACTACCGCCAATTGATATCGCTTCAGCAGGCGGGCGTGCGCGGGGCCGAAGGCGGTTCCCAGCGTTGCCACGGCCGGCACCGCCAGGCCGGTTAGGGCAATGACGTCGGTGTAGCCCTCCACCACCGCTACCCGCGGCGTCGCGGGGCCGGCGCCGGCAGGGGCTCCGGAGGCGCCGGTCGAGACCGCAGGCTCACGGTCCGCCGCGGGACCCGTGCCGCTGCCCCTGGGACCTGCTGCGCGCAGCAGGGGAAGCGCGTGATTCAGCCCGAACAGCTGCTCTTGCTTGCGAAAGAAAGGGGTCTCGGCGGAGTTGACGTACTTCGGCCCTCCCTCGGCGGCGAGCGTGCGGCCGCCAAACGCCAGCACCTCACCGCGCGCGTTGACGATCGGGAACATCAACCGTCCCCAGAACAGGGCACGCAGCTCCGCCGCGGGGTCGCCGCCGCGGCGCGTGAACAGGCCCGACTGAGCCAGGAACTGATCGGAGAACTGCTTGCGGCGAAGGAACTTCAGCAGCCAGCCGTGAGCTGCCGGCGCCCAGCCCAGCTTGAATGCCGCCACCGCCTGCGGCCCGATGCCGCGTTGCTCCAGGTAGGCGCGGGCGGCCGCAGCTTCGCCGGAGGTGCGCAGCACGTGATGGAAGGTCTCCGCGATCCGGCTGTTGAGCTCCACGTATTCGCCCCGCGAGATGGCACCGGCCCGCCGCTGCTCGGCCTCCAGTTGGACACCGGCGCGCTCTGCCAGCATG
>JAKZWC010000085.1:0-2678 GCA_047515735.1 Spirochaetales bacterium
CGCCTTCGATGACCCCCGAACCGATCGGCAGCCCGGCGCCGAGGTACTGGTCGTAGGCCAGGTAGTCCTGGTACTTCAGCAGGTAGTTGGCGCACCGGTCGACCGGCTCGCGCTGCCGAGTCGTCAGGCGGCGCTTGGTGGCGCTGCGGCGCATGCCGGCAGCCACGTGGACAGCGCGGCCTTCCAGCACACGCCCGAGGCGGTGCAAGACCCACTGTTCAAGCGTTGTGCTGCCCTCAGCGCACAGCGCGTGCCCCGCTTTCCAGAGGTATTCCAGCACGTGGAAGATGTCGAGCACGATCGTCAGCTGCACGTCGTGGCGCTCGGCCAGGTCTTCGAGGATGTCCAACTGCGTCTCGTTGCCGTCGACCACCGCGACCCAGCGCCGGCAACGGTGCGGGTCGCGCTGCAACGCTTCGCGCAACGCCTCCTCCAACACCTGCCGGGGTTCGTGCTCCAGGCTCGCCCATACCCGCTTGTGCTGCGGACGAGGACGCCGGCGGCTCGGTTCAGCTTCCTCGTCCCTGGCCAGTGCGGCGAGCATCTGCTCGGGCGTGCGCACGTGGGGCGCCACCGAGTAGACGGCCGCCACCGTGGACATGCGCTTGCGGTTGCGCTTCTCGCCCTTGCTCAGCCGCGAGCCCATCTTGTTGCGCGGTGTGCGCTCGCTGGCCGTGCGCGTGGCCGGGCGCAGGTCCTGGCGGTGCATGACCACGCCTTTGCCGTCGCTGCTGATCACCGGCAGGGCATCGGCCGCAAGCGGCTCGGTCGCTGTCTGGTCTTCGGCCGCTTTGTCTTCGACCGCCTGCTCTTCGACCGCCTGATGGCGCTGCTCGTAGAAGGCGTCGAAGTCCTCGGCCGCTCGGCTGACCAGTTCTTCCACCTGCCGCTTGCCGATCTTGGCGCCGGTGTACCGACTCAGCGTCTCGGCCGTCTCGTCAAAGGAGTTCTTCGACGCCTCCAGCGCCGTTCGACGGCGCACCTCCAGCGAGTAGCGCTCCTCAGGCAGGTTCATCTGCGCGTCCAGCGGGTGCAGGCTCGCTGCGCCCTGCGCCCCGTAGCCGGTGCGATCCACCTCGACGGTGCCGAAGATCGTCTCCAACTCGCGGTGCTGCTGTCGCTTGCGGGTGCGCTGCCGGCCCTGCGCGTCGACCACTTCGTCGGTGACCTGCGCCTGCGCCTGCTCATCGACGCAGTCCTGGTAGAGCTGGCGCATCAGCTCCTGGCCTTCTTTGTCCAGCAGTCGCTCCAGATCACTGTGCTTCATCCGTTGCGTCTCCTCACTGCTCGCCACCCGCAGTAGCCGCTCGAACGCCGCCCGCGTGTCGGCGAACGGGTCAACAGCAGTCTCGGCCTGCCAAGCGAGCGCAGCACCCATCGCTCAGACCCCTGCGAGCCGGCGCTGCGCGTCGGCCACCAGAGGATACACCAGCACCCGCTTCGGGGACTGCCCATGGCGGGCATGGGCGCGGTCCATGCGCCCGCGCCCGGCGGTGTCGCCCAACTCGATCCAGTTAGCTGCCCGGTAGCAGGTGCCGGCAAAGCGGCGGCGATCCACCAGCGTCTCCAGCAGCAGCGGCTCGGTAGCAAAGCGGGCGTGCCAGTCGACGGCCAGCCGCCCGGCCAGCAGCGACAGCAGCCGGCTGGCCAGGTTCTTCACCCGCACCCACGGCAGCACCAGGAAGCGGCTGTTGTTGACCACCCGCTGCAGATTGCGCACCCGCGTCGGTTCGTCCCAGCCGATCCAGCGGTCGCGCACCGCCAGCCGCCACGCCGGCGAGGAGAGCTGCAGCGCCGCCACCACCGTCGGCGCCGGATGGCTGACGAACGCCAGGTAGCGCATCTGCGCGCCGAACGGCACGCGGTAGCCCAGGTAGTGATAGCGGCCGATCAACTCACGCCACCAGCCATGCTCGCCACCGGTGGTGACCGGTTGCAGGCTGACGGTCCCGAACTGCCCGACCGTGCCCAGCAACGGCTGTCCGGGCTCGCCGGCAGGCGTACGCGGCACCCGCGTGCGCGAGCCCGGCGGCCGGCCGCCTTTGCGTTTCGGCGGCAACCGCAACCGGCCGTCGTGTTCCATCGCCTCCAGCAGGTCACGACATTCACGGACTTTCAGCGCGCCGCTCGGGCGGCGCCACCGCAGCCGCTGGCAGACGCGCCCCATGAGCTGCGCCCGGCTGAGGCTGCCGCCGTTGGCGACCACCTCGGCGACGATCTGCAGCTCGGCCTCGCTGAACGTTCTGCCGGCACACCGCAGGCAGCCGCTGCCGTTGGCACTCATCGCTTACCCCTCCCGTACGAGCATGGAGGCACGGTACGAGCATGCGCAGGAATTGTCCAGCCCTCGGGAGGCGACCCGCCCGGCAGCAGGGGAGCTATGGCTCCGCCAAGGGCATAGGGTGCCTGAAACCGCGCACCCACATGCGGCCGACCGTATCTAACTCATGTACCGTTATGAACATAGAGGCCGTCGCAAAGGAGCCGCACCCGATTCAAACTCATACCGCTCGTGATGGAGAGGCGGACATTCGTCAACGGAGAGCTGATGGAGGCAGCCGCTTAGACAACGGGAGAAGAGGATGATGCGCTCGCCGTTTCACCCCCCATCCACAAGACTTGACAATATCCCCCAAGAGCGGGCTGGAGGTGGATTTCGTGCTCGACCGCGGTGCGGT
>JAKZWC010000086.1:0-3200 GCA_047515735.1 Spirochaetales bacterium
CCTGGCGCGCGCACAAGGTGCGGCGTCGACAGCGGAGGCTTCACCCTGATGGCGAAAGAACGCCACCATGCGAACCTGACTGCAACAGGGAGACGCACATGCAACCGACGTCACTGAAAGCAAAGATGGCGAACATCATTCGCGATCTGCCTGACAACGCGAATATCGAGGATGCGATGGAGAGGTTGCTGCTGCTCTACAAGATCGAAAAGGGAATTCAACAGGCCGATCAAGGGAGGACCGTCTCTCATGACGAAGCGAAACATCGATTGCGCAAGTGGCTCGACTGAGGTGGACCTTTCAGGCCCTCGAAGACCTGGAATCGATCGGTATCCACATTGCTCGTGACTCTGACCACTTCGCGCGGATGTTCGCACAGAGAGTTATCGACAGAGCTTCCACTCTCGAATCGTTTCCCCATGCTGGTAGAATCGTCCCCGAACTGCAATTGGAGAACGTCCGTGAGATTCTCCATGGGAATTACCGGATCATCTATCGGCAGACCGACGACTCGGTACAGATCCTGACCGTTCATCACAGCGCCCGATTGCTCGACAGCTCGCAGTTCGAAGCCGGATGAGCGTGCTCCAGCTCGACTGCCGGCGCCGTGGTGCCGACGGCGGCGTGCGCATTACCCTGACCGCGGTGCCGGCAGCGCGCATCGGGGTGGTGGTGATCGACATGTGGAACGGGTACCCGTGCTGCACCGGACGCGGGCTGTTCGCGGCGCTGGTGCCGCGCATGAACCGCGCCCTTGCCGGGATGCGCTCCCTGGGCGCCACGGTGATCCACGCCCCCAGCGACGTGAGCGACCAGTACGTGGGCCGGCCGCAGGCGGAGCGGGTGGCGGCCCTGCCGCGCTACGAGCTGCCACGGGTACGCGACATCCCCGCGCCGCGCTTTCCGTTCGCGGGACAGACCTGCCTGTGCGGGCCCGGCATCGCCTGCCCCTACCTGCACCACTGGCACGCCGTCCATCCCGATCTCGCGATCGCGGAACCGGACTACCTGCTGGCGGGACCGGTCTACGGCGACGCCGGCACCCAGCGGCTGCACGCCCTGTGCCGGCAACGGGGCCTGACCCACCTGCTCTATCTGGGCATCGCCACCAACAACTGCGTGGTGAGCAAGGCGGCGGGCATGCTGTATCTGGCCCGTGCCGGCCTGGAGGTGATCCTCGCCCGCGATCTTACCGCCGCGTATAACCGCTACGACCCGGCGAGCGGCTACACCAACGACATCGCCACGGCGCAGGCGGTGAGCGCCATCGAGGAGCAGTTCTGTGCCACGGTGGACCTCGGCGCAGAGCTGTTACGGGCCGGCCGCTGGCCGGCCGCGCCCCCGGTCGATAAGGTTCACATCATGCCCTGGGGGCATTACGATCAGCCCTACCTGTTCGAGGACCGGTTCACGGCCACCCTCACCTTCCCCACCGGCCCTCCCGATGGACCGCGCCCGGGCACCGCCATCTACTACACCCTGGACGGCTGTGCCCCCTCTCCGGCCGCCCCGCGCTACACCGCGCCGCTGACGATACGCGCTACCGGGGTGTTGCGCGCCCAGCCGTTCGCCGCCGGCCGCGCGCAGGGCGTGGAGAGCGCCAGCCACTTCTTCCGCCTCGCCGCACCGCCTCCGCCGCCGGAGGTGCACCTCACCGACCTGCACCCGCTGCGTGCCACCTCGCCGCGGCTGCTGGACGGCCATACTTACGACGCGGTTGCCCCCGACATCGGCTTCGACGCCGCGGCCGGCGGAGGAGCGCTGCGCATCGGCGGCCGCGGCCGTGAACGCGGCGTCAGCGTCCATACGCCCGCGCACGTCGTATACGCCCTGGAGCCGCACTGGCGCCGCTTCGTGGCGCTGGCGGGGCTGGACGATTCCCTGCTCGACGAGGATCACGGCATGCTGTGGGCGAGCCGTGTCGCGGTATGCTTCCGGGTGTACGTGGACGGCGCGCCGGTCGCGGCCAGCCCGACGCTGCGGGCGGCGCAGGTATGGCGCTTCGACCTGCCGCTCGAGCCCGGCGCCGGGGTGATCAGCCTGGCTGCGATGAACGCGCTCACCGGCGGCCGCAGCGCCGCGGCCGACTGGGTCGCGGCCGGGTTCCTGAGGTCATGAATCCTCCCCTCTCCGCCGGCGCGACGTTTCGGCACGGGCCACAGCGACCGCGCCGGGTGCCACTCCTGCCGGGGCTCGACGTCGGGCGCAGCTACTACGACTACCACAGCTACCGCGGCACCGCGGCACCGCGAAACGCTATCGCAGCGACGGCCCCGACCTGTTCAACCAGGTGCTGATGGGCGACGGCGTCTGGTACCTGCACGCGGGAGACCGCCCGGCGCTGCGCCTCGCGCACCGTCCCTACTGGCCCAACTCCTACATCAAGCCCGACCTGATTCCGGGGTTGGGCATCTCCGGCGACCTGTACTTCGCCGCGCTGACCGACGGCGGGGAGGTACCGCTGCACCTCCGCACCCGGGTGGAGGCGCGCTTCAGCCCGGGTGAGGCGGAATGGGCTTGCACCGTGCCGCGGCCGACCGAGCCGGGTCCGCCCGAGCCGTCCTCACCTGCTGCGCAGGACACCCACATCCGCACGACGGCCGCGGTAGCGCGCGGTACCGGAGGTGCGCAGGCGGCGAGCGTCGCCGATCCGGCGGGCCAGCCACGGGACGCCACTCCGGCTACCGCCGTATCCCACCGCCGGCTGCGGCTGCGGGCGCGCCCGCTGGTCTCCACCAACGGCTGCGTGCTGCTGCTGGAGGGGAATACCGCCCTGGCAGTACGCCTCGACCTCGCCGCGGAACCCGGTACCGCCATGCAACGCGTACGCACGCCGCCGCCGCCGCGGCTCGGCGCGGGTTACCTGGTTCTGGACCATCCCGGTTATGCCTACACCCAGGTAGTCGTCGGCACTACCGCCGGCGCGGCAGCCGCGATCGAAGTGCAGAGCGACACCTGCGCCGTGGTCACGCTGCGTCCCGGCGACGGTCTGCTGCTGGTCTGGGGCTACTCCGACTACGACCGCGAGGGAGTGGCCGCGGCGTACCGCCGGCTGGAGGAACGCCCGTTCGCGGCGCCCGATTGGGTGGCGCAGATGCGGCGTCGCTGGTTCGAGCACTGGGTGGGGCGCTGCCGGCATCCGGAGCGGCGCTTTCGGCAACTCATGGAGCGCTTCGCGGACGCCGCCGCCGAGGCGACGG
>JAKZWC010000087.1:0-6947 GCA_047515735.1 Spirochaetales bacterium
GTGTGGTGGAAGCGGCGCGTGATCTGCAACGCCGCGGCGGCCGGGGCCACGATCAGGGTCACCACCAGCGCGATGCCGATGGTCTGCAGCGCCACCACGATGGCCAAGGCGATGAGGAGGTACTGTAGATAGTTGAGCAAGGTGCTCCTGAGCCGTAGCGAGGCGGCGAACACGGGGTCGAAGGTGACCAGTACCAACTCCTTGTAGAGCAGCAGGACGACCGCGACGACGATGACCGACACCGCGCCGATGCGCACCAGGTCGGCGCTCGTCACGCTGAGCAGGTTGCCGAACAGGAAGTGCAGCAGATCGACGGCGAAGTTGCGCGCGGTGGAGATGATGGCGATGCCGAGCGCGAACATGCCGGCGTAGACGACGCCCACCGCGGCATCCTCGCCGACCCGCGAGCGGTGCACCAGGGTGGCCATCCCCAGCGAGGCGAGGATGGCAGTGGCCGCGGCCCACCAGAACAGGCGGTCGCGGTCCGCCCCTCCCACCAGGTAGCCCACGGCGATGCCGGGCACCAGGGAGTGGGCCAGTGCGGTACCGATGTAGGACATGCCGCGCAGCACGGCGAAGGTGCCGACCAGGGCACACACCGATGAGACCATCGTGACTGCCAACAGGGCCCGGCCTACGAAGGGGTACGCAAGCGGCGCGAGCAGCAGTTCGATCATCGCACGTGGAGACTCTGCTGCGGGTCGCCGACGTGGATGGCGTGGTCGCAGTGGCTGTCGGGCAGGGCGTAGCCGCCCTCGTCGCCGTCGATGCGCCGCAGATTGCTGCCGTAGGCGGTCGCCAGGTGCTCCGCAACCAGCACTTCCGCGGGCGTGCCGGCAGCGATCAGGCGCCGATTCAGCAGCATCACGCGCCCGAGATGTTCAGCCACCCCCAGGTCGTGAGTGGCAACCATGATCGCGATCGATTCCGCGACTGCGTCGAGGGTCTCGGTAAGCTGGTGGCTCGCCTCGGCGTCGAGGCCGGCATACGGCTCGTCGAGCAGCATGATCTCGGCCTCTTGAGCCAGCGCGCGGGCGATGAACATGCGCCGCCTCTGGCCGCCGGAAAGCTCACCGATCTGGCGCCGGCGCAGCCCGCCGATTCCGACCCGTTCCATGGCGTCGGCGACGATGGCGCGGTCGCGGCGTCCCGGGTAGCGAAAGTAGCGCACCCGGGCGATGCGGCCCATCGCCACCACATCCTCGACGGTGGCGGGGAAGCGCGCGTTGATATTAGCGTGCTGTTCGATGTAGGCGATGCACACGTGACGGTCGGGATTGCTGCCGGACACCCGCACCGTCCCGCCGCTCGGCCGAAGAATACCGGCAATGATCTTGAACAGGGTGCTCTTGCCGGCACCGTTCGGCCCCACCACCGCGATCCGCTCGCCCGCGGCCAAGTGCATCGAGACGCCCTCGAGAGCACAACGCCCGGCGTAGTAGGCCCATACATCATGGAGATCGAGCACCATGGCGCCGGCTTCATGTGCCGGCTCAGGTCCGCGGCTGCGCGCAACGCCGATGAACGGCTGTCCCACTTGCATACTATGAAATATCATTATCAATAATTGGCGTCCAAGTGTCAATTGAAGGCGCACACACACCGCTGCGCAGCTTCATCATTAGTTGCTCGAAACGTCGGCCCCAATTACAGCTACGACCTTCCGCTACTGGCTTGATCCACCTTTTCGCGCAACACGCACGCGGTGTCCTTGGAGAGGTACCTCCTCGGTCGCTTCGTGATCGAGGTACTGGAACGGATGGAGGGCGCGAGCTGACCCGTGAACGCTTCCTGCGCGCCGCGTTGTCGCCCGATCCCGTCCAGGAGTCTGCCGCAACCCGACAGACTCCTAGAACAACTGCGTCACCCCGAACGCGACGGCCACGCTGGCGGCGAGTCCGATGGCGCCCTTGAAGGCGTCCTTGATTACCAGCATCGTGGTCTCCCGGTGCGAACGCAGCATCGTATTGAACCCGACGGCGAACTCGCGTCCCGCAAGCAGACCCAGGAATACCCACGTGGTGCTCATCGGGACGTTGCTGAGCTCCTTGAAAACGAACAGAATCACCCCGTAGATGAAGTCGATCACCGTCGCCGAGCGGATGTCGGAGGTATTGATCTTGGTGGTGACGATGCGCTGGATCTTGCCGCCGCGCAGATAGAAAATCCAAGCGTGCAGTGCCAGCATTACCGCGATGACCACGATCAACAATTCGATGCCGATCTTGCGCGGCAGGTAGACAGCAATGTTGGCCAGATCCTGGATCAACCACTGACTCCACAGGAATGCCGTCGACAGCCACTGTAGCGCCACCCAGTATGGCGCCGGCTTGCGCTTGGCGGTTTCAATGAAGCGCCGCTCGGCGATGCGCATCACCAGGCGGTAGACCAGGTAGCCGACCACCAGCGCCACCCCGTATCCCAGCAGCGACTTGGTCAACATGCTGCCCAGGCCGCGTGGGTTGAACGCGGTCAGGATCAGGAAGGTGGTACTGACCGGAATGCCGAGCCGGGTCAGTCCCAGGAGCACGGCCGGCGGAATCAGCATCCACCAACTGAATGTCGTCACCTCCGGAATTTTCGCCAACCTGCCGAAGGAAACATCGCCATCCTGGGTGAAGTAGCCGAACAGGAATACCGCCACCAGTACGCCGCCGGCAAACAGCCACAGGAGCCACCAGGGCCGTTGCGAATTCGACACCAGGAAGGTGCCGAGCGTCTGAATCGCGTCATTCGCAACCACCGCGTATCCGGCCATCAGAAAGCCGACCATCATGTAGATTTCGGTCATGGAAAATGGCAACTAAACTCCTGCCTGGAGCGGAAACAATGTTACCATGTACGCATTATGTTGACTATTGCAGAAGAGATACTTCTGCTGGTCCTGGACGAGGAAACCGGCAAGGTACAGGCCAGGATGCCCGTGCATTCGCTGCGTAACGCGGTAAGCGGAGCGCTGCTTATGGAGCTGGCATTGCACGACCGCATCGACACCGATCTCCAGCAGTTCTTCGTGATCAGTCCGGAGCCGCTCGGGGAACCGGTGCTGGACCGGACCCTTGCCCGGATCGTCGCGGAGGGCGGCAATCGGCCGACCAGCCATTGGGTGGGGATATTCGCGGAAGATTACGACTCGTTGCAGCCGCAACTGCTCGATCGTCTGGTCGAGCGCGGCATCCTCGCTCGGCGCGAAGGCCGGCTGCTGTGGGTATTCGGTTCGCGCCGCTATCCGGTAGTGGAAGGGCGCCCGCTGCGCGATATCAAGCGCCGGATCATGGAGGTGCTGCTGAGCGACATAGTCCCGGATCCGCGCGATGTGGTGATCATCTGCCTGGCTGACGCCTGCGCCCTGTGGCACAGCCTGATCCACCCGCGGGAGCTGGCCGGGATGGAGCCGCGGATAGCGCAGATCGTCAAGCTGGACCTGATCGGGCAGTCGGTTACCCGCACGATTCGCGAGCTGCAGGACGCCACCCGCGGCCTGGAAGCCAAATGGTTCATGTGATTCGTCGTACTACGGTCCGCACCATCACGGTGCCAGTGCAGCCACGATCCGCTCGACGTTGGTACGCATGAACTCCTGGTACGTGTCCGCGGGACCGCCGGGCTCGCTCAGCGAACCGGTGTAGATGGCCACCAGCTCAATGCCGAGGTCGGCGGCAACGGATTCCGCTATTTGCCGGCTCACCGTGGTGCCGATGAATATCGCCGCAATCTCATGTTCGACGATCGTCTCCCGCAGTTGCGCCAGATGGCGCGCGGACGGCTCGGACGCCGTGCTTACGCCAAGTATGACCGTCTCCAACAACTCGAAGCCGTAACGATCGGCGAAGTAGCCCAAAACCTCATGGTCGGTGACCAGGACGCGACGCTGCGCGGGGACTGCGCTTACCTGGTTCCGGATCCACGCATCCAACTCGTGCAACTCGCTGGTCAGAGTGGCCGCGCGGGCGGCGTACTCCGCGGCGTGAGCAGGATCCACCTCGGCGAGCGCCTCCGCGATCTCGACCGTCCACCCGGCTACCAGAGTGGGGTCCATCCACACGTGCGCATCAAATTCGCCGTGGCCGTGCTCGCGCGCTGACCCTTCCTCGTCGTGGTCGTCGTCCTCGTCGTGGTCGTCATCTCCATCACTCTCGTTGCGCGCATCGTGGCCGTCGGGCTCGGTATCCATGCGCCGGAGGGGTAAGTGCTCGGACACCTCCACGGTGCGGCGCGGCTCGACGCTAGCGAGCAGGTTGCCGAGGAAGTCGGCCTCGAGCCCGGCGCCGCTGACAAACAGGACATCCGCATCGGCAACGTGGCGCAGGTCACGTGGAGTCGGATAAAACACATGCGGATCGGTACCCGGAGACAGCATCACGTAGAGAGAGATACGATCACCGCCGATGCCAGCGACGATGTCGGCAACGATGGTGGTGGTCGCGACCACCGCCACCTGGTCACCTTCCGGCCGTTCTCTCTCCGGGGCAGCGAACAGGTGCGCGGTCGCAAGTGCCAACATGGCGACCAGCAGCGCGTTCTTTGTGGACGTGAAGTGCATGCAGAGGAGAGTATTATATCGCGAACTCATTATCAATAGAATCGGAGCACTTTCTACTACCCGCTTTGACCGAGACTCGCCGGCAAGGTAGGCCATGGCCATGCCCTTCGCGACCGACTCCCCCCTTCCCCGCATGCGCCACGTCGACATAATTCCGGTCGACCTGCAGGGCAGGCGGGCGTTTTACCTGCGCGACCCGCTGGCGTTCGCCCCGGAGCCGCTCGTGCTCGGCACGGCGGGTCTGTTCATCGCGTCGCATCTCGATGGCCGACACACCGCCGATCAGGTGCGCGCCGCCGTATTGCGGCAGTTCCCGGGCAGCGATGTCGGACTGCCGGAGATCCGCCACTTGCTCCGCTCGCTGAGCAAGGGCTGTTACCTGGACGACCACGTGGCCGCGGCGTGCATAACCCGGATCCGCGCCGAATTCGAGCGCGCGGAGGTGCGCCCGGCGTGGCTCGCCGGGACTGCCTACCCGCACGACCCGCGAGAGCTCGCGGCGATGCTCGACCGCTTCTTCGCCGCGGCGCCGACGCCAACGGCGGATGGAGCAGCGCCGGCGAACTCCGCGCACCAGCTTGCGGCCGTCATGTGCCCGCATATCGACCTGCGCGCCGGCGGCGAAATCTATCCGCCCGCCTTCATGGCACTGGCCGAGGCGGCCGCTGGGGAGCCGCCCATCGAGCTCTACGTAATCCTCGGAGTGGCCCACAACGGCGGCACCGAACCGGGCAAGAGCTTCGCCATCGCCACCGACAAGCACTACGCGACGCCGCTCGGGCAGGCGCCCACCGACCGCCGCGTGATCGAGGACTGGTCACGCCGCGCCGGACGCGACGTCACCCAGCAGCAGTGGCTGCACCGCACCGAGCACTCGGTGGAGTTCCCGCTGCTGTTTCTGCAGTACATCCAGACGCACGCCGAGTTGCCGCGGTACGCGGTGGTCCCGGTCCTGCTCGGCGGCGTGGACCACTACCTGCGCACCGGCGAGGACCCGCTGCAGGCGCCGGAGGTCGCCGCCGAGCTGGCGGCACTGCGCGCCGCGGTGCGCGCCAGCGGCAAGCGCGCGCTCTACCTGCTGAGTGTGGATCTGGCTCATATCGGCCCGAAGTTCGGCCACCCGGAACGGATCGACGATGCCGCCGCGGCCGCCTGCGAGCAAGCTGACCGCGAGTTGCTGGGCTACGCCCAAGGCTTCGATGCGGCCGGCTTCACCCGTGCCCTGCACGCCGATCGTAACGGCCGCAACGTGGACGCCGTCTCCGGCCTGTTCTCTCTCTACCCGCTGCTGGCCGGCGGCGAGTGCCGCGGCTCCCTGCTCAGCTACGGCCAGAACCGGCAGCCCGACACCGGCTCGCTGGTCAGCTACGCCAGCATGGCCTTCTACCGCGCGGCTCCCGATCCGGCGCATGCCTGAGCCGGACCCGCCGCTGGAACGCTACGTTTGCTCCGGGACGGCGCGGCTCTGGTCGTGCGCAAGCGGAGCGGGAACGCCGCCGTGTCGGTTGACTGGCAGGTCCCAATAGCTGTTGTGTTGTCTGCGGTGGAGGGCACCTGCAGTGAACGAGATCCAGCGCTACGAGTTCGACCGACAGGGGTTTGTGGTGATCGAGAACCTGCTGACGAAGGCGCAGGCAGCGCGCCTGGCGGCCGCGGTCGACGCGCTCGAGGAGCACGCCGTGGCCCGGCTTGCCGCGCCGCCGCGCAAGCGCAGTCCCTGGGGTCCTGAGTACCATCGCGATCTCGACCTGGGGTACCACGTCCAGGGCGCCCGCGAGGAGGGATCGACCGTCATCATCGAGGACTTCTGGAACGCCGACCCCGCCTTCGACCTGCTCGTCGGGCATCAGCCGACCATGGACTACGTCAGCGCCGTGGTACAGGGACGCGCCACGATCAACAACTCGGAGATCCGTATCCGCTACCGCGGCAACCAGAGCACCAACCACGGCGGCACGCGGGCGGCGAACGGCAAGTACCGCTACCACGTCAACCCGAGCGGCATCGACTGCATGATGGTGCGGATGGTCTACTTCGTGCAGGACGTCAGCAACGAGCAGGGGGCGTTCTGCGTCATCCCCGGGACCCACAAGGCCAACTTCGACTGTCCTTACGACACCAATCACCCCGACCGCGAGCCGGGGGTAATCGGACTCGAGGTGAAGGCCGGCGATGCGATCTTCTTCACCGAGGCGCTGCGCCACGGCGGGCTGACCAACCGCTCGACGCAGGTGCGCAAGACCCTGCACGTGGGCTACGGCCCCCACTTCATGATGTCGCAGAACATCGCGACCATGGATGAGCCGCAGTACCTCACCGACGCCACGCGCGCACGTTTGACGCCCGCGCAGCTCGACCTGTTCCGCCCCTACCCCGCTCCCTGAGCCGCCGGCTACGCCTCCCT
>JAKZWC010000088.1:0-3205 GCA_047515735.1 Spirochaetales bacterium
GCTCGTCAAGATGGTGGACCACGAAGCGCATGCTCTCGAATCCGCTGTGGTCCGGTCCCGTGTGCATGTGGGTGCTCAAGGAATGGCCGTAGTCGACGAACATCGCCTTGCCCGAGTCGCTGAGCACCACGTAGAAGTTGCTGCACGCCCAGGGCCCACTCCACAGCAGGTGGCGCGACAGCGGCTGCAGCCGCAGGTCCGGCAGGAAGGAGGACGCCGGCAGATCTGCCCGCATCACGCGCATCCCCTCCCCCAGGTCGACGCAGTCGCACAGCCGGCGCCGCAGCCGCGCGAGGTCTCCGGCCACGTCGGTGATCGGCTCGCCGTGGGAGGGACAGGCCAGCGCCACACGCCGGCGCGCCAGCGCGTCGATCGACTCGATGGTATAGGCGATGCCCTCCAGCCCACCGTAGGCGTACTCCATCGCGTGGAGCTGGTAGAGCCGGCCGCCGGCGGTCATCAGGTCCCCGACGAAGGCCACTTCCCGGCCGTCGATGCGGGCGACCAGCATGGACGAGCCGCGGGTATGGCCCTTCGCCGGCACCACCTCGAAGCGGTAGCTGCGCCAGGTGAAGGTCTCGTAGTCCTCCAGGCTGACGTCCACCTGCAGATCGCGCGCGGCGGCGAAGAAGGTGTTGCGGTCGTCGTAGTTGTCGTAGATCCGCCGGGTGCGCCAGAACAGCTCGGCGTCTTCGAACAGGTAGCGCTCGTGCTCCGGCACGGCGACCTGCGCGCCGGCCGCGGCCAGGGCCGGCGTACCGGCGCATTGGTCGCGATGGTGATGGGTGTGGAGCACCCAGTCCACGGTACGCGCGCCGGTCGCTGCCAGTGCCTCGGCAACGGCGCCGGAGCCGGAATCGATCAGCAGCGCGTGGCTGCCGTCGACCAGCAGGTAGACGTTGCAGATGTCGCGGAAGCGGTAGAGGTGCTCGCTCAACCGCGTAAGGCGCGCGTCGGACATGCCGGCGTTACCGGAAGGAGATGCCGCTGATCTGCGGCCAGTCCTCGTACGGCGGCGGTATCGGCTGATTGCCGCCGCCGGGCACCGACTGGTCGAAGTCGATCACGGAGCCGGTCATCATGCCCGACTCGTCGGAGGCCAGGAAGGCGACTGCCCGCGCTACCTCCTGCGGTTTGAGCAGGCGTCCGAACGGCATCCGCGCCTCCGCCGCCGGCAGCCAGTCGCCGCCGGCGCTGTGGTAGCGGCGCTGGACCACGTCCTCCGCCGGGGTATCCATCCACCCCACGTTGATGGCGTTGACCCGGATGCGGCTGCGCATCACGGAGTAGGCTACGTTCCTGGTCAGCCCGTTGAGGGCGCTCTTGGCCATGGCGTAGGCGCTGAGCCACGGCGCCCCGCCGCGCGTCACCACGCTGGAGATGTTGACGATTGAGCCGGCAATGTTGCCGCGTTGCATCAGCTTGACCGCGTCCTGGATCAGGAAGAAGGGGGCGCGGGCGTTGACCTGCATGATGCGGTCGTACAGCTCCGGCGAGGTATCCCAGATGGAGCCGCGGTCGGTGACCGCCGCCGCGTTGACCAGTACGTGCAAGGTCCCGAACGCTTCCTCCGCGGCGGCGATGACGCGCCGGCAGTTTGCAAGCTCCTGGAGGTCTCCGGCCACGAAACGGGCACGGCAGCCGGCGGCCTCCAGCTCCGCAACCATCGCCTGACCGCGCTGCTCGTCGCGTCCGCTCAGCACTACGCCGGCCGCGCCGCGGGCCGCGAACAGGCGCGCGGTGGCCGCCCCCAGCCCCTGGCTGCCGCCGGTAACGACGGCATACTTGCCGTCCAGCGAGCTGTGCTTCATGCCTGCCTGGCCCGGGCCCGCGCTCGGCGGAGGCCCTTGGGAAGTACCGTACCCATCTCTGCTGCGACCATATACCCGTCAGCGGATATGGTCAAAATGAGCTGGTGCGTGGCAGGCGCCTGGATGGTGTTCGCGCGCGAGGTACCGGCCCACCTGAGCCAGCGCCGCCTCGCTCAGCACCCGCTGCAACTCCTGGAACAGGTCACGCTCCTGGCCTCTGACGTAGTTGTGCAGGCACTCTCCAAGCTGTCTCAACTCCGCGCCGGTCGCGGTGCCGCAGCGCACTGCGGCGAGCATCCGTTCCAGGTGCCGGTGCGCGCCGGCGGCCGCCTGCAGCAGCTCGCCAGTGTGCGGTTCGCCGCTGCTTGCCGCCACCTGCAACGCCCCTTCCTCAACCCGGAAGTGGGTGCGCAGTCCGTCCAGGAACTGCCGTACCACCTGACACTGCCGGCGCTCGTCCAGCGGTCGCCCCCCGGCCACGGTCGCGCCGCCCCGGCGCAACAGCCTGGCGACCAGCAGGATCTCGTGGTGGTCGTGCGACAGCGCCACCAGCGCCGGATGCCGCTTCATGCCGGCACCCGCAACAGCAGCGCCGCCGTCATCCCTTCACGGCTCCCAGCACCAGCCCCTTGGTGAAGTAGCGCTGCAGGAACGGGTACACCAGCAGGATCGGCACCATACCGATGAAGATCTGCGCCGCCTTCGAGTTCTCGTCGGAAATGAACTTGAAGAACTCCTCGCCGGCGTAGTCCAGGTCGACCGAAGCAAGGTCGATCAGGATGGTGCGCAGATAGGTAGCCAGCGGAAACTTGCGCGGATCGTTGAGATAGATCAGGCCGAAGAACCACTCGTTCCAGTGAAACACCAGCACGAACAGCGAAATGGTGGCGATGGCCGCGGTAGAGACTGGCAGATAGACGCGCCACAGGATCTGCAGATGGCCGGCACCGTCGATGAAGGCGGCTTCCTCCAGCTCCACCGGCACGCGGCGGAAGAAGTTGAGCAGCAGAATGATGTTGAACACCTGCGTGGGCAGCATAGGGATCAGCAGCGACCAGAAGCTGTTGATGAGGCCCATCTTGAGGACCACGAAGAAGGTGGGGATGAGGCCGCCGTTGAACAGCATGGTGAGGAACAGGAACCACACGTAGCCGGTACGCCAGGAGAACAGCTTCTCTCGTTTCGACAGCGCATACGCGGTAATGCAGTTGAACACCATGTACAGCGGCAGGGCTGCCCCCAGACGCAGGAACGAGACGCCGAGCGAGCGCAGGAACTCGACCCGGGTAGCGACGAACTCGTAGGCTTTGGTGTTGAACCCCACCGGCCACAGCCCGACCAGGTTGGCCACCGCCGCGGCCCCGGTGCTGAACGACACCGCCAGGATGTGCAGC
>JAKZWC010000089.1:0-3617 GCA_047515735.1 Spirochaetales bacterium
CCGCAGGGTCGCTTAACGAATCCATGCCTCCTTGATACCAGACCAAGCACGAAATAGCCAGCCCTCCCTGTCAGATTATCGGTCCGTCAGCATGAGATGGCCCTGCTCCGCGCCTCCGCGCCTCCGCGCCCCTCCGCGCCGCCGCCGCCGCCGCGTGTGGACCGGTACATGGCCCTCGCTATAGAGTAAGCTGCACGTCATGGCTGTAGTGTCGGTACCGCGCCCATTGCAGGATCGCCTGGGAGACGACGCGACTGCGTCGCTCGTGGAGATGCTGCGCCAGCTCGAGGATGAGCAGGAAGAGCGGCGGGAAGTACAGAAACTGCATCTGTTCCAGCTTCTGGAGGAACGGTTCCTCCGCCACGTGGCGGAGTCCGATCATCGGACCCGCAAGGAGCTCGGCAAGGAGATCTCCGACGTACGTAAGGAGCTCGGCAAGGAGATCTCCGACGTGCGCAAGGAGCTCGGCAAGGAGATCTCCGAGGTGCGCAAGGAAATCTCCGAGGTGCGCAAGGAGATTACCACCCAGACGCGGTGGATACTTGCGGTGATGGGAGCTGCGGCGGTGCTGATCCCGATCATGCAGCGGGTAATGGCGACCCTTATTCCGTAGTATCCGCACGCTGCCCCGGCGGTCGTCAGGCTCCGTCGAAACGGCCGGCGCCGCCGCGCAGGCGGGGGTCGAGCAGATCGCGCAGCGCGTCGCCGAATATGTTGATTGCGAACACCACGATCGCCAGGCACAGGCCGGGCCATAGCGCCAGCGCCGGCGCCACCTCCATGTACTTGCGGCCCTCCGCGCTGAGCATGCCGCCCCAGGTGGGCCGCGGCGGCGGAATCCCGAACCCGAGGAAGCTTACCGTCGCCTCGCCGATGATCGCCGAGCCGAGCGTAATGGTGAACAGAATGATGATCGGGGCGATGGTCTGCGGCAGCACGTGCTGGGCCAGGATGCGCAACGGGGTGGCGCCGGTGGCGCGCGCCGCCTCGACGTACGCGTGTTCCCTGACGCTCAACACCACGCTGCGGATGGTGCGCACGTTGGCGATCCCCCACGGCACGCCGATCACCACCGCGATCGACAGGATGCTCGGGCCCAGCAGCAGCATCGCCGTCAGCACCAGAAACAGCCACGGAAAGCTCATCACCGCGTCGACGAAGCGCTGCAGAATGAGGTCGAACGTGCCGCCCCAGTAGCCGGAGATCACCCCGAGCAGGGTGGCGGTGAGGACCGTGAACACGCTCGCCAGCACGCCGACGACCATCGAGATGCGGGCGCCGTGGATGATGCGGCTCAGCGAGTCGCGGCCGAACTGGTCGGTGCCGAGCAGGAACTCGGCGGACGGTCCCTCCAGGCGCCGGGGCACGTCCTGGTCGGCGTAGTCGTGCGGGGCCAACTGGTTGGCGAACATCCCGATCAGAAAGAATAGCAGCACCACGATCAGTCCGGCGGCGCCGAACGGCTTCTCCTTGAACAACCTCCTGAACAAGGTGGCCAGTCCCCGTCTCGCCGCGGCCGCCGTGACAACTTGCTCGGGTTCGTAGGTTGACGCCATGACAGTACCTGCTCCGCCCGCGCGCTACCGGTAGCGAATGCGCGGATCGAGCCACGCGTAGCTGATGTCGATGAACAGATTCACGAACAGAATGAACGAGGCGGCGATCAGGTTGAGGCCCGAGACGATCGCGTAGTCGCGCTTCTCCATCGCCTGCACCATGATGCCGCCGACGCCGGGCAGGTTGAAGATCGACTCAACCACCACCGCTCCGCCCACCAGCACCGGAAGTTGCAGGCCGATCATCGTGAGCACCGGGATCAGCGCATTCTTCAACGCGTGGCGCACAATCACCAACCGCCCCCGCAACCCCTTCGCCCAAGCGGTCCTGATGTAGTCCTGCCGCAGCACCTCCAGCATCATGTTGCGGGTCAGCCGCATGGTGATTCCCGACAGCCACATGCCGAGGATGAACGCCGGAATCACCACCATGATCGTATGCGCCACCGGATTGGCCGTGAACGGGATCCACGACAGGCGCGGCGCCCACCCCCACCAGATCGGCGGATAGAGCAGCACCATGGTGCCGATCCAGAAGCTTGGAACACAGATGAAGGTTATGGCAATGGCGCGCAGCAGGTGGTCGGTGACACTGTCCGGCCGGATGCCGGAATAGATCGCCACCGGCAGCGCGATCAGCAGCGAGAACACCAGGGCGAGGGCGCCCACCTCCAGCGACACCGGCAACCCGATCACGACCTGCTGGGTGACCGGCAGCTTGGACCAGAACGATGTGCCGAGGTCGCCGCGCATGATCCCGGCCATCCAGCGGCCGTATTGGACGTGGATTGGCTGATCCAGGCCGAGGTCGCGCCGCAACACGATGCGCGGGTCCTCGCCGCCGGTCTTGTATGGGGTAAGCGTGACCATGATGTCCACCGCATCGCCGGGAATGAACCGCAACCCGGCGAACACGATCAGGGTGATGATCAGCAGGGTGGGGACGATCAGGAGCAGCCGCCGGAGGATGTACGCGTGCATGAGATCCCTGCTTAGCAAAAAAACAGGAGGCCGCGCCGCTTGCGGCCCAGCCTCCTGCTACGGTGCGTCAATGTCCGGCGCTAGTCTTCGCAGGTGCGTCCGGTGCTCGACCGCTTGGCATCGCAGTCGACCCACCACAACTTGCTCAGGTTGGCCTGCCAGATCAGGTCGCCGACGGCGCCGCCGAAGCCCTTCACCCACGGCTGCCAGTAGATGTGCTGCTCGACGGTGACGCCCGCGATGTGCCACGCTTCCTCCAGCGTGTGCAGGTACAGCTCGGTCCACAGCTCGCGGTAGGTCGCCGGGTCGGCCGCGACCTTGGTGGCGTCGATCAGCTCCATCTGCCGTTCCGCCGCCGCCCGGTTCTCCGGCGAGACGTTATCGCCCAGCGGATTGCCGTACCACACCAGCGATGCGCGCGGATCGTGGTGGAAGTTCATCGTGCCCATCAGGCCGATCTGCGGCGCGCCGGCGTCGATGAAGGTGAGCCCGGTGAAACGCGGGTCGGGATTCGGCCCGAGCGAGGCAGAGTAGTAGGCCGACGACTCCATCAGGTCCAGCTCCGCGTTGATGCCCACTTCCCGGAGGTAGCCGGCGAACAACTCAACATCCTCCGACACCGAGTGCATCGCCAGGATCGTGGTATCGAAGCCGTCCGGATAGCCGGCCTCAGCCAACAGCGCGCGCGCCTTGTCCGGGTGGTACTCGTACAGCTCCGCCAGGTCGTCGCGGCCCATCGCCTTCAGATCGTCGGGTCCGATGTAGTTGTCGCCATGCAGCGACTGTGCCGGGTAGCCGCCCGGATAGGCGAGACCCTGGTAGAACGAGTCCACCATTTCCTGATGGTTTATCGCCAGCATCGCCGCGTAGCGCACCCGCTTGTCCGCCCACGGGTTGTCAGGGATGTTGAGGTTCACGTTGTAGCCGCGCAGCAGCGCCCCCTGCGGGACGTGCCCAATTTCCGGGTTGGTGCGCTCCAGCGCCGCGACATCCTCCGGCTGCAGGCCGTGAAACCCGAACACGTCGAGCTGGCCGCTGCGCAGCGCCGCGATGGTGATCGCCGGGTCGTCGGCGGTCGGA
>JAKZWC010000090.1:0-6766 GCA_047515735.1 Spirochaetales bacterium
GTGTAATGGAGGGTGCGGCCGTGGTGAAAGCTGCAGTCGCCGGCGCGGTACTCGACCTGCTCCGCGGCGCCGGTGTCGGCCTCGGCCTCCAGCGCGCCGCCGATCGGGTTGCGGTGCTGCGCCGAGTGGTGCGGCACGATGCCGTGGCGGTGGCTGCCGGGCAGGAAGGTCATGGTCCCCTGGTCGCGGGTCACATCCACCAGCGCCAGCCAGCAGGTGATGCCGCGCTCACCGGCGCTGCCCTGCCAGTGGTAGCCGGCGTCCTGGTGCCACAGCACCTCGGTCTCCTGGCCCGGCTGCTTGTATATCATCTGGTCGTAGGCCAGCACCATGTCGTCGCCGGCCAGCGCCCGGGCGATGGCGCAGATGCGTTCGAAGTACGGCATGCCGCGCCAGCCAAGCTTGGCCGAGGGGTCGCCCAACTGCACGATCTGCCCCGGCTGCAGCCGGTCGTTCCAGCCGGCGATGATGCGCTCGCCGCGCGCCGCCGGCAGGTAGGAGACCAGCATCGGTTCCAACTCCGCCGCCGAGACCAGCCCGCGCACGACCACGTAACCTCGCTCCCGGAATTCGTGAACCTGGGAGTCCGCCAGTGCACAGCCCGCCATCGCCACCTCCCTGCGCCGATGATCCATCGCCTCCCGACCGCCCGTCAATCGGCGGCCCGTTGCGCGGCGGTCCTGGTTGCGGTGTACTGCGCCCATGATCCACGCCCTCGACTCGATCCCTCCGCACCAGGTGGTCAAGGCCGGGGTGATCGGCACCGGTCACTACGCCACCGCCATCGTCAGCCAGGCGCAGTCGATGTCCCGCTTGGACGTTGCCGTGGTGGCGGACGTCGACGTCGACAAGGGGTGCCAGGCATACCGCCACGCCGGCGTCGACGAGGAACGCATCGTGGTATGCGACAGCCGCGCCACCGCGCTAGACGCTCTGGAGCGCGGCGCCAAGGTGGTGCTGGAAGACGCCGAGCTGATGATGGAACTGCCCATCGCGCTAGTGGCGGAGGCAACCGGGATAGCGGAAGCGGGGGCGCGCCACGCGGCCGCCGCGATTCAGCACGGTAAGCACGTGGCGATGGTCAACAAGGAAGCCGACGTCAGCGTGGGGCCGATTCTGAAGCACCGGGCCGACCGCGCCGGAGTGGTCTACAGCGCGGTCGACGGCGACCAGCACGGTCTGTTGATCGGGTTGGTCGACTGGGCGCGCACCCTGGGCCTGCACGTGATCGCCGGAGGCAAGGCGTGCGACGGCGAGTACCTGCACGATCCGGTGCCGCGAACGGTCACCCGGCGGACGCGACTGCGCGAATACCGCGTAGTGTTGGACGACGCGACCGCCCCCGCCTTCGATCCGATCCCGCCGCGACCGGCCGAACCCGTAGTGACTGCAAGGCGCCGCATTGCGCGAGAGCTGCCCTCGGCCGGCGGCTGGGATCTCGGCGAGATGGCGATCGCGGCCAATGCCACCGGCCTGCTGCCCGACGTACCGGAGTTGCACGCTCCCATCGTTCACGTGGCGGAGATCCCCGAGGTCCTTTGCGGCCGGGATGAGGGCGGCATCCTCACCCGTAGCGGGGCCATCGAAGCGGTGATCTGTCTGCGCCACCCGCAGGAGGCGGGCATGGGCGGAGGGGTGTTCGTGGTGGTGGACAGCGCCAGCGACTACTCGCGCCATATCATGGTGAGCAAGGGCCTGATCGCCAACCGCCGCGGCAGCGCCGCCCTGATCTACCGCCCCTACCACCTGTGCGGCGTGGAGACCCCGCTCACCATGCTGTGGGCCGCTCTGCTGGGAGCGCCTACCGGCACCAGCGAGCTACTGCCGCGGGTGGACGTGGTGGCGCGCGCCAACGTCGACCTGAAAGCCGGAGACACGTTTCCGGGCGACCACAGCCCGAAGCTGCAGTCCCTGATGCTGCCGGCGGCGCCGGTGGCGGCCGCCGCGCCGCTGCCGTTCCACCTGGGCAACGGCAATCCGCTGGTGTGCGACGTGCCGGCCGGGACCGTGATCACCGGCGCCATGGTCAGGCCGCCCGCTGACTCGACGCTGTGGGCGCTGCGCCGGGAGCAGGACGCCCACTTTCTGAGCGCCGGCGGATGAAGATCAGGACACCGCGCTGCTGAGCTGCGCCGCGAGCGCGTCCAGATCGCCGGCAGGAAGGACCTCCTGGGTACGCCGCTGCAGGTCCTTGACCACCACCGTGCCCCCGGCGGCTTCGTCCGGCCCGACGATCAGGGCGTAGCGCGCGCCGACGCGGTCGGCGTGCTTCAACTGGCGGTCGAGACGCTGATCCGGTTCCAGACACAGCTCCACCGCCACGTCCCGCCGGCGCAGGCCGTCCGCGATGCGCGCCGACGCCGGCTGCTGCTCCGGCCCGAACACCGTCACTACCGCTGTTGGACCGCTGGAGGCGGGAGCGGGCAGCCGATCCAGGGCCCGCAGCAGCTCCAGCAGCGCCAAGTCCCCCACCGCCATGCCCACGCCGGGCACCCGCTGCTTGCCCCCCACCTGGCGCGTGAGGTCGTCGTAGCGGCCGCCACCGAAAATGGCCCGCCGCAGGTCGCCGGTGGCCCACGCCTCGAACACCGTGCTGGTGTAGTAGTCGAAACCGCGCACGATGGCGCGGTCCAGCTCCACATAGCCGTCCTGTCCGACGATCCCCACCTGCTCCACGATGGCGGCCAGACGCGGCGAAGGAGCATCCGCCGGGGCGCCCAAGTACTCCACCAGCTCCTGTGCCTGCCCTGCTCCGAGCCCCAGCTCGCCGAGCTGGCCACGTGCGCTCTCCGCGCCGACCTTGTCCAGCCGGTCGATCACCCGGAACACGTCCCGCACCTGGCCCGAGGTGACCCCGAGCTTGCCGGTGAGGTCCGCCTCCAGGGCGGCGCGGTCGTTGATCCGGATCCGCACCTCGCCGGGGCTCAGACCGAGAGCCTGGAACAAGGCGCACGCGACGAGAATCACCTCGGCGTCGGCAACGGGACTCTCGCTGCCGAGCAGGTCCACGTTCCACTGGTAGAAGGAGCGGCCGCGACCGCGCTGCGGCCGCTCGTAGCGGAAGAACTGGCCGAACGACTGCCAGCGCGCCGGCAGCGGAATCTCCCGCTCCCGCGCGGCGATCATCCGCGCCAGCGTGGGCGTAAGCTCGGGCCGCAGCAGCAGCGCCTTGCCGTCGCGGTCCTGGATGCGGAACGTCTGCCGGGTGACGATCTCCTCGCTGCTCTTGCCGAGGTACAGCTCCACGTACTCGATGGCCGGGCCCTCGTACTCCTGGTATCCGTAGGCACTCCCCGCGCCCAGCATGACTTCGCGCAACGCCACCTGCTGCGCCCAGGCCTCGGGATAGAAGTCCTGCGTCCCCTTGACGCGGGCTACGGTCGGCATCGTCGTTCTCCCGGCCGTTGCGGCGCCCGCGGCGGCGCCGGTGCATTGTCGGTCAGCGATCGGTTCATCGGTGTGGCTTCAAGGTAATACCGTCCGCGGCGCGCGTGACACCGCGGGCGCCACCGGTACGCCGCTACCAGTCGAGCTGTTCCAGGGCACGCGCCAGCTTGAACACCAGTTCCTCCAGCTCGGCCGGAGTGGAGGTGAACGGCGGCTTGATGATCAGGCTGTCGCCGCGCAGGCCGTCCGAATCGCCGTGCACGGGGCACAGGTTGAGGTCGTTCTCCATGCACGCCTGGTAGGCACGCTGTGCAATGTTGCACTCGGCCGGATAAGGCGCCAGCGTGTCGCGGTCGGCCACCAGCTCGACCGCCAGGTGCAGCCCCTTGCCGCGGATGTCGCCGACGTGCGGGTGGTCGCCGAGCGTTGCCTGCAGCCGCGCCAGCAGCAGGCGGCCGAGCTCCGCGGAGCGACGCACCAGGTCGTGGTCGAGGATGTAGCGCAGCACGGCCCGGCCGGTGGCCGCCGACAGCGGGTTGGCGGCATGGGTGTGGCCTACGACCGTGGCGCCGCTGGGGTCTCGCTCCAGGGCCTCCCACACCGTGCCTCCGGCGATGGCGCAGGCCAGCGGCGAATACCCTCCCGAGATCCCCTTGCCGCACGCCATCAGGTCGGGGCTCACCTGCCAGTGGTCGATGCCGAAGTTGCGGCCGGTGCGGCCGAAGCCGGTGACCACCTCGTCACAGACCAGCAGCACTCCGTAGCGGTCGCAGATTTCGCGCACGCGCTGGAAGTAGCCGGCCGGCGCCGGGCACGCGCCCATGGTGTTGACCAGCGGCTCGGCCACGAAGCAGGAGACCGTCTCCGGGCCTTCGCGCACGATGGCGTCCTCCAGCGCCGCGGCGGCGACGGCGGCGTACTCCTCCTCGCCGAGGCCGGCGCCGTGGCGCAGGTGGTAGGCCGGGGCGATGCGGGTGGCGGGGAAATAGTAGGGATCGAACTGGCGGCGCCGGCTGGAGCGCCCGGCGTACGCCAGGGTCGCCAGCGAGCTGCCGTGGTAGCCGCCCCAGCGGGTGATGATCTTGTGGCGCAGCGGCTCGCCGCGATTCAGGTGGCACACGCGCGCCAGCTTGATGCACAGCTCGTTGGCCTCGGTGCCGGTGGACACGAAGTACACCCGCTCCAGGCCCGCCGGCGCGAAGTGCTCGATCACCAGCTCGGCCAGCTCCAGCGCCGGGCGGTTGAGGAACAGCGAGGCGTTGGCATGGCACAGCGTGCGGCTCTGCTCGGCGATGGCGGCCAGCACCTCCGGCACGCCGTGGCCGATGTTGACCGCGCCGACACCTCCGGAGGCCCCGTCCAGGTACTCGCGTCCATCGGCGGCGTAGAGGCGCCGGCCCTCGGCGCGCACGATCAGCGGATAGTCCTGGTGACGGTTCATCGGCAGGAAGTGGCCGTCGGAAGCGTTCTTCGTTGGCATGGCGCGATATCATAGCACCGCTGTCCGCCTGCGGCGCTCGTCGTATAATCTGGTATCCTGAAGGAGTACCTCATGCCGTTTACCGTCTGCGTTACCACCGAATACGACCGCGAACTCATCATGCCCGCGCTGGAGCCGTTGCGCCCGCGCACCCGGGTCACGTTCGGGCCCGTGGTGGGCCGCAGCGTGACGCGTGCCGAGCTGCTGGCCGCGGTCGCCGGCGCCAACGCGGTGATCGCCAGCGACGAGACCTTCGACGCGGGGGTGTTCGCGGCCCTGCCCGAGTTGCGCCTCGTGACCCGCGACGGGATGGGCTACAACTCGGTCGATCTGGAGGCGGCCAGCGCGCGCGGGGTGCTGGTTACCAATTCCCCGGTGATGCACGTCGCCACCGCCAACTTCGCCATGGGTCTGATCACGGCCCTGGTGCGTCGCATCATCGTGGCCGACCGCGCGGTGCGCGAGCAGGGCTGGACCCGCCGCGAGCTGTTCCTGGCGCCGGGGCTGGATGCCATGACGCTGGGCATCATCGGCTACGGCAACATCGGCAGCGGCGTGGCGCAGCGCGCCATTGCCCACGGCATGGAGGTGCTGGCCTACAGTCGCGGACTGAGTGCCGCGCAGGCGCAGCGGGACGGCGTCACGCTGGCCTCGGTGGATCAGATCCTCAGCGACAGCGACGTAGTGAGCCTGCACGTCCCGCTGACCGACCTGACACGCGGCTCGATCGGCGCGCCGCAGCTCGCACGGATGCGCCGCGGCAGCTATCTGGTCAACACCAGCCGGGGTGCGGTGGTCGATGAAGCCGCACTGATCGCTGCCTTGCGCTCCGGCCATCTCGCCGGCGCCGCCCTGGACGTGTTCCAGGAGGAACCGGTGGCGCCGGACAATCCGCTGCTGGCAATGGAGAACACCATCCTCGCACCCCACATCGGCAGCGACACCACCGTGGCGATGGTGCGCGCGGTGGAGGTGTGCGTGGAGAACATCATCGCCTACCTGGAAGGCGCGCGCCCTCCCAACCTGCTCAACCCGCAGGTCCTGGCCGACTCCTGAGCAATCTCCGATTCTGCCGCAGTCACTGAGGCGGCTAGCGCACCATCCGAAGCCGGCAGCCCTTGACGGCGAGATGGAAGCCTGCCTCTACCCGGCGATCGTCGCGGAAGAAGGAGTAGCGTCCGGGTCGCGGACGCTAATAACGGCCCGCTGAGGCTTCGTTGCAGGGCACATCACCGCTACCGCGACGCGTGGCGGTAGTCTGCCACCTGACCGGTGGAGATCGAGCGCGACTGGCGCTGGTGGAGTTTCGGGTTGGGTCCGAACGCCGGAAGCGGCAGGACTTCGTTGACGGCAGACCACGGCCAGGGCCTGATGAGGCGGCAGCGAAAATGCACGGTCGGCTCGCGACGCTGCGAAGTGTGTCCCGTCGGGCCACCTGCAAGCCGTCGGCCAGCGAAGTCGAGCGGCGCGACAGCAGCGCGGAAGAGGCGCTACTTTGGGGCCTCCGGCGGCGGCGCCGGTCCGTGGCCGTGGCGCATGCGGTGATGAGCAAAGCACGCCAACTGGAGATTGGACGGCTCCGGGCCACCCCCCTGGGCGACCGGCAGCAGGTGGTCGATCTGCAGCAGATGGGAAGAGGTGCAGCGGCGCCCGGTGAGCGGATCGCGATAACAGCAGCGTCCTCCGTCGCGTTGCCAGACCTGGCGCCGAACAGCCGCAGGAATGTGGCGCCGTGGCGGGGATTGGTGGGAGCTGTGGACAGAATCGCGGGCTGTGTGCCCCGCTGCCCCGGCTGATGCGCCGGGCGATCCGCCATCAGGGAACACGCCGAGTGCTGACTCCGGAGCCGAAGTCGCGGCCGGCGAGACCGGCACGGCGGCGCCGGCGTGGGAGCCATCC
>JAKZWC010000091.1:0-2921 GCA_047515735.1 Spirochaetales bacterium
GTACGGGAGGTGGCGCCGGGCGCGATCGCCCCGCTGCGCTTGGCCGCGGACTCGTACGACGTGCTGGCCGACCAGCTTCCGAGCCAGGCGAGGGCAATGCGCGGCACGGCAAGCCCGGTTGAGGTAGGCGTATCGGTCAGCTCTGCCCCAGAAAGAGGCACCGCGACGACGCTCGCGGACCCGCCGGACGGCGGCGCGTATCACGTGGTCGCCATCGATGCCGGCGCCAAGCACCACATCATGCGCCACCTGAGAAGGCGCGGCTGCCGCGTCACCGTGGCGCCCGCCACCGCTTCCGCCGCCGCGATCGCGGCCCTGCAGCCCGACGGACTGTTCCTCTCCAACGGGCCCGGCGACCCGGAGCAGGCGCCTTACCTGGCCGACACCGTGCGCGAGCTGCTCGACGGCCACCGCGACCTGCCGGTGTTCGGCATCTGCCTCGGCCTGCAGATCATGAGCCTGGCCCTCGGGGCGAAGATCTACAAACTCAAGTTCGGCCATCACGGCGCCAACCACCCGGTGCGCGAGGAGCGCACCGGCGTGATCTCGATCACCAGCCAGAACCACGGCTACGCGGTGGATGCCGACTCGCTGCCCGCGGATCTGCACGTCACCCACGTCAACCTCAACGACGGCACCATCGAGGGGCTGGAGCATCGCAGCCGTCCGGTATTCGCGATCCAGTACCACCCGGAAGCCGCCCCCGGTCCGCACGATGCCCAGTACCTGTTCGACCGCTTCGTCAGCGTCATGGAGCAACATGCCTAAACGCACCGATATCGAGCGCATCCTGATGCTCGGCGCCGGGCCGATCGTGATTGGCCAGGCGTGCGAGTTCGACTACTCCGGCACCCAGGCGTGCAAGGCGCTACGCGAGGACGGCTATCAGGTGGTGCTGCTGAACTCCAACCCGGCCACCATCATGACCGACCCCGAGCTCGCCGACCGCACCTACGTCGAGCCGATCACGCTGCCGGTGCTGGAGCAGATCCTGGCGCGGGAGCGGCCGGACGCGGTGCTTACCACCCTGGGCGGCCAGACCGCCCTCAACCTGGCGGTGAGCGCCGCCGAGGCGGGTCTGTTCGAGCGCTACGGCGTGGAGATGCTGGGCGCCGACCTGGCCACCATCCAGCGTGCCGAGAACCGCGAGCAGTTTCGCGACCTGATGCGCTCGATCGGCCTGCAGGTGCCGCTGGCGACGATCGCCCACAGCCTCGAGGAGGCCGAGGCGCAGGTGCAGGCGATGGGGCTGCCGGCGGTGATCCGCCCCAGCTACACCCTGGGTGGCACCGGCGGCGGCATCGCCCATACTCTGGAGCAGTTTCGCGAGATCACTACCCGTGGGCTGGAACTTTCGCTCAACACCGAAGTGCTGGTGGAAAAGTCGGTCTACGGCTGGAAGGAGTTCGAGCTGGAGCTGATGCGCGACGGGCGCGACAACGTGGTAGTGATCTGCTCCATCGAAAACGTGGATCCGATGGGCGTGCACACCGGTGATTCGATCACCGTGGCGCCGGCCCAGACCTTGACCGACCAGGAGTACCAGCGGATGCGCGACGCCGCCATCAAGGTGATCCGGGCGGTCGGCGTCGAGACCGGCGGCTCCAACATCCAGTTCGCGGTCAATCCCGCCGACGGCCAGCTGGTGGTGATCGAGATGAACCCGCGCCTGTCACGCTCCTCGGCCTTGGCTTCGAAGGCCACCGGTTTCCCGATCGCCAAGTTCGCGGCCAAGCTCGCCGTGGGCTGGGGGCTGGAGGAGATTCCCAACGACATCACCAAGAAGACCCCCGCGTGCTTCGAGCCGACGATAGACTATTGCGTCGTCAAGATCCCACGATTTGCTTTCGAGAAATTCCCCGGCGTGGACGCCACGCTCACCACCCAGATGCAGAGCGTCGGCGAGGTGCTGGCGCTGGGGCGCACCTTCAAGGAAGCGCTGCAGAAAGGCCTGCGCGGGCTGGAGACCGATGCCGACGGCTTCTCCTGGCCGCGCGCCGAACCCGTGGAGGCCGAGTCGATCGTCGCCGGGCTGCGGCGCCCCAACGCCGAGCGGCTGTTCTTCGTGCGGCTGGCCCTGGAGCGCGGCATGAGCGTGGACGAGGTGGCCGCCCACACCCACATCGACCCCTGGTTCGTGGACAACATGGCGCAGATTCTGGCTCTGGAAGGTGAGCTCAAGCAGGAACTGGAGCGGAAGCCGGAGCTGGGCGAGCGCGCCATGCGGCGCGCCAAGCGCGCGGGTTTCTCCGACCGGCAGTTGGCGGAGCTGGCCGGCTGCGACGAGCGCACGCTGCGCGCGCGGCGGCTGGAGCTGGGCGTGCGCCCCACCTACAAGCTGGTGGACACCTGCGCGGCGGAGTTCGAGGCGTACACCCCGTACTTCTACTCTACCTACGAGATGGAGGATGAGGTGACGGTGGAGCCGGGGCGCAAGGTGATGATCGTCGGCGGCGGCCCCAACCGCATCGGCCAGGGCATCGAGTTCGACTATTGCTGCTGTCAGGCTTCCTTCGCCCTGCGCGAGCTCGGCTGCCAGTCGATTATGGTCAACTGCAATCCCGAGACCGTGTCCACCGACTATGACACTTCCGACCGTCTCTACTTCGAGCCGCTCACGGTGGAGGACGTGGCCAACATCTATGACAAGGAGCAGCCGGAAGGGGTGATCCTCCAGTTTGGCGGCCAGACCCCGCTCAACATGGCGCACGCACTGGAGGCGCTGGGGGTGAAAGTGCTGGGCACCCCCACCGACGCCATCGACCGCGCCGAGGACCGCGGCCGCTTCCGCGAGCTGCTGCAGCGCCTCGATCTGCGCCAGCCTGAAAGCGGCATCGCCCACAGCGTGGCGCAGGTGCTGGCGGAGGCGCGCCGCATCGGCTACCCGGTGCTGCTGCGGCCCTCCTACGTGCTCGGCGGGC
>JAKZWC010000092.1:0-3127 GCA_047515735.1 Spirochaetales bacterium
TCCCTACTTTTGGGCCGTGGACACCGCGGGAAACCAGCTGCCCTATATCGACAATCTCACCATGAGCTACTTCGCGCAGAGCGAGGTCGCCATTCTCAGCATGATGCAGGGCAGCGTGGACCTGGGAGGCCGGCTCCCCGATCCGGCGGACTTCGCGCTCTACAAGGAGAACGAGTCGATCGGCGACTACACGCTGCGCGAGTGGCAGGATCTCAAGACGGCGCGGATGATCTACATGTTCAACCTCAATCATGAGGATCCGGCGAAGCGGCAGGTCTTCCTCGACAAGCGCTTCCGCCACGCCATGTCGCTGGCCATCAACCGTGAGGAAATCAACGAGTTCGCGTTCAACGGGCTGGCAACGCCGCAGCAGTTCACCGTTGCCGCGGGAGCGGAGTTCTACGATCCAGCGTGGGCCAGGGAGTTTGCCGACTACGACCCCGCACGGACGAAGGCGATGCTGGACGAGATCGGACTGCATGATACCGACGGCGATGGCGTCCGCGAGGGACCGGACGGCAACCCGTTCGCGCTCTCCATGAGCACCACCTCCTCGTCAGTGATCGGGCCGATGGGTTTCAACATCAGCGAGCTGGTGCGGGACTACTGGCAGGAAGTGGGGGTGCGCGTCGATCTCAAGATGGTATCCGAAGAGCTCTACAGTGAGCTCAGAACTGCGAACCAGCTGGACGTGCACGCGGGCGTGGCCGGCGACTACAACCCCACCCGCCTGGCCTCCAATCCGGAATTCGGTACCCTCAAAGCCTACGCCGAGAACTGGGATCGGTGGTGGCAACGCGAGCTCTGGGTGCAACAGGGCCGCCAAGGCGAGGAGCCGCCTGCGGGCGAGGAGCCTCCGGAGGAGTGGGAGAGATTCATCCGCACCGGCTGGAAGTGGCCCAACGCCACCGACGACGAGGAGTTCAACCGGCTGGGCAGAGAGCGGTGGGCACTGCAGGCGGAGCTGCTGCCGGCGATCGGCACCGTCGCATATGTGGTGCGGCCGATCATCGTCAACAACCGCGTGCGCAACGTCCCTGACGTGCTCCCGTTTGCCTTCGAGAGCATGCTCTGGATTCAGGCGACCCCCGCTCAGTTCTATATCGCCGACTAGCGGGAGTCAGCTGCCGGCGGGGAGCCACTCGCTCGCTGCCGGCAGCGGCAATGACTGATCAGCCCCGATGCGCCGTCGCGGTGAGCCCGGACGCGCGCGAGTAATTCACCTATCGGGGTGAGCGGCTGACGGAGATCTCCTTTCCGTTGGGCGGAATCGGATCCGGCTGCATCGGCCTAGCCGGCAACGGGCGGCTGACGGATTGGGAGATCTTCGGCCGTCCCAACAAGGGCGGCAACAACGGCTTCAGCCACTTCGCGGTCAAGGCGGAACGCAACGGCCAGGTCATCGACGCCCGCGTACTGCACGGCGACACCCTCGGCTCGCTGATGGGATCGCGCAAGCCCGTACGCTTCGACCACTACGGCCACGGGCCCTCGCGCTATACCATGAGCGGCTTCCCCCATTTCTCGCAGGTCACCTTCGAAGGGACGTTCCCGACGGCCACCCTCACCTTCGCCGACCCGGAGTTCCCCGGTGGGGGGCGTTGCGCGCCTTCAACCCCTTCATTCCTCTGAATGCGCGCGACTTCAGCATTCCGGCGGCGTTCTTCGAGGTGAGCCTGCGCAATGATCGAGCCGCCGTCATCGACTATTCGGTTGCGCTGGCCGTCACCAATCCGGCCTCACCCGGCTTTGGCGTCAACCGCGCCACGCGGCAGGATGGCCTACAGCTCATCACGCTGGGCCAGACCGAGTTCGGCGCCGATCATCCGCGAGCCGGGGAGATCACGCTGGGGACCGACGCGCAGTCAGTGAGCTGCCAGGAGTACTGGTTCCGTGGCAGGTGGTTCGACAACGTCACCAGCACCGTGCCGCCCGCGGTGCCGGATGCCGCTGCCTCGACCATGTCGGTGCTCAAGAGCCCCACGGTGCTGTGCCTAGAAGACGGCACCTTCTACGGCTTCGAGGGGGGCGAACCAGGACGCCGGCAGCGGCGAGGGCAGCTGCACCCATGTCTGGAACTACGCCTACGCCTTGCCGTTCCTGTACCCGGAGCTGGAGCGCTCTATGCGCGACGCCGACTTCCGTTACAACGTGGAGGCAGACGGCGGCATGGTATTCCACCGGCAGCTGCCGCAACTTGACCGCCGTGCGGTGGGGGAAACGTGCGCATGACGGTCCACCGCACGGCCCTGATGCTGCGGTAGACTGACGGACCTGTTATGACGACGCTGCAGATTCGGGCGTACCGGGAAACCGATCAGGACGCCGTGGTAGCGCTGTGGCGCGAATGCGGGCTGGTCAGGCCCTGGAACGACCCGGTAAAGGACATCCACCGCAAGTTGCGCGTACAGCGCGACCTGTTCCTGGTCGCAACGCTCGATGGCCGGCTGGTCGCGACGGTGATGGCCGGGTACGAGGGTCATCGCGGCTGGATCAACTATCTGGCGGTCACCGGGGAGTGCCGCAAGCAGGGCTTCGGTCGCCGGCTGATGGACGAGGCCGAGGCACGCCTGCGGGCGATCGGCTGCCCCAAGATCAGCCTTCAGATCAGAAGCTCGAACGCCGAGGTCGTGGCGTTCTACCGCTCACTCGGGTTCTCCGTGGACGATGCCCTGAGCATGGGCAAGCGTTTGGTAGAAGACTGACTCGAATCACACCGGTGCCGGTCTCGGCATCAGCCTGCCGCAACCAACGGCTCGATTGCGCCAAGGTCAGCGGATGCACGGGCCAGATCGAGGTCGTACAACTTCTGCAGGTTTATACCCTGCAATCTTCGTAGACGAGTACGTGGCGGCAGAGTTCAGCTCTTGGCGGACACCTCGTGCTCAGTGAGGCGGACGGCCTGCGGCGGGTCGGGGTGGGTGATGATGGGACGGGCGATGACGACGTGGCTGGCACCGGCTGCAAGCGTGGCGCCGGGGGTGGCGATGCGGCGCTGGTCGTCGGCGGGGGCCAATCCGGCGGCGGTCAGCCAGCGGGGGCGCACGCCGGGCACCACCAGGTTGAATCGCGGCCAGCGGGCGTGCAGCGCCGCTACCTCGTGGCCGGAGGTGACCAGGCCGTCGGC
>JAKZWC010000093.1:0-4083 GCA_047515735.1 Spirochaetales bacterium
CTTGCGGTGTAACGTCCACCTCCATCCAATCGCTACGCACTTTTCCGGCGGCCATGGCAGACAAATGGCGTAAGATTTTCCGTTCCAAACCACCGGCGGTTTGGGGCCTTTCACTCTCCTTCGATCTCCCCTGCGGACATAACTCGTGGTACCCGAGAATCAGTGGTTACGGCAATCATTTGACCAAAATTGAACCTGGAAGTCAAGATGCGTTCTGGGCACGTACCGTCATCCCAGGCCGAGCTGGCGCAGTTTGTTGAACAGGGTGCGGCGGGTGATGCCGAGTTCTTCGGCGGCGCGCGTGCGGTTGCCCTCCCAGCGCGACAGGGCGGTCTCGATGAGGCGCTGTTCCTGCTCCTTGAGAGTGCCCCGGAAGGCGGCCGGTTCCGCCGCCGCAGCCGTATGCCCCGGCCGCGCGGCGCCGAGGTCGAGATCGTCCGGGCCGATGGTGGCGCCCTCGGCGAAGATCACCGCCCGCTCCAGGATGTTCTCCAACTCGCGCACGTTGCCGGGGAAGCGGTAGCCGCCGAGCACCTGCAGCGCCGCCGGACTCAACCCCTGGAGCTGCCGGCCCATGGTCCGGTTGAGGCGGGTCAGGATGCGCCCGGCTAACAGCGGCAGGTCGTCCAGCCGCTCGCGCAGCGGCGGCAGGTGGATGCGCACCACGTTGAGCCGGTAGTAGAGGTCCTCGCGGAAGCGCCCGGCGGCCACCTCCTCCTCCAGTGCGCGGTTGGTGGCGGCGACCAGCCGGGCAGCGATCGGCACCTCTACCGTGGCGCCCAGCCGCTGAATGCGGCGCTCCTGCACCGCACGGAGCAGCTTGACCTGGAGTTGCGGCGCCATCTCCCCGATCTCGTCCAGGAACAAGGTGCCGGCGTCGGCCAGCTCGAACATGCCGATCTTGCGCTGCGTGGCGCCGGTGAACGCACCGCGCTCGTAGCCGAACAGCTCACTCTCCAGCAATGCCTCGGGAATGCCGCCGGTGTTCACCGGAACGAACGGACCGGTACGGGCGGAGTGGTGATGCAGGGCACGCGCCGCCACCTCCTTGCCGGTACCGCTCTCGCCGGTCACCAGCACCGTCGACGGGGTGGGCGCGACCCTGCGCACCAGGGTCTCGATCCGGGCCATGGCGGCACTCTCGCCCAGGGCCGGCGGCGCGTCGCCGGCCGCTCGGCCGGCGGCTTCGGCGTGGTCACGCAGCGCTTGTGCCTCCACCAGCTTGGTGAGCCGCAGCACCAGCTCCTCCGGGTCGAACGGTTTCACCAGGTAGTCGCCGGCGCCCAGCTTCATCGCCGCCACGGCGTCCGCCACCTCGCCATACGCGGAAATCATGATCGCCGGCAAACGCGGGCGTTCGGCGCGCATCCAGCGCAACAACTCCAACCCGTCCATGCCCGGCATCCTGAGGTCGATCACGGCGGCCGCGAAGGTCTCCTGCTGCAGCCGGCGCTGCGCGGCCAGGCCGTTGTCCGCGATCACCACCTCGGCACCGTCGAGCTCCAGGTAGCGCTGCAGCGAGGCGCGGATGTTGGGTTCGTCGTCGGCGACCAGCACCCTCATGAAGCGGCCTCCGCCCGCGGCAGGGTGACACGCGCCTCGGTACCGCCGCCGGGCCGCGGCGCCAGTTCCAGGCTGCCGCCGGCGGCCTCGATGAAGCGCCGCGTGATCGGCAGACCGATTCCCGATCCCTTCGACTTGGTGGTGAAGAACGGATCGAACACCCGCTGCCGCTGCTCCGGCGCAATCCCGCCGCCGCGATCGAGCACGCGCACGATCACCGTCCTGCCGGCAGCCTCCCCGGTTACCTCGACGGGTGTGGCACCCGCGCCGCTTTCCGCGGCGTTGCGAATCAGGTTCTCCAGCGCCGAGCGCAGCCGTTCGCGGTCGAAGCGGACGGCGAGCGGGGCCGCGGGAACGTCTACTCGCAGGCTGGCATGACGCTGCGCCAACTCCGTCAGGAACCCGTTCAGCACGATCGTCTCCGGGTTGCCGGCGGGATCGCGCAGGAAGTCGCTGACCCGGTCCGCCAGCGCCGCCAGGCGATCCACCTCCTCGTCGATCACCCGCAGTTCCGGCGCCGCCTGCGCACCGGCGGTGCGCCGCAGGATGGCGCTCTTCAGGCGGATCGCGCTGAGCGGATTCCTGATCTCGTGGGTGAGGGTGCGCGCGGCCTCCCCCAACTGGACGAGCTGGCGCTGGGCGTCCAGCCGCCGCCGGAAGCGGGCGTTGTTGCGGACCAGCGCGGCGCCGCCGCCGACCAGGGCCGCGATCAGCAGCGGGCTGGCGATCTGGGCGGCCAGCCATTGGCGCTCGGCGCGGAAGTAGCCGGCGGCATCCACCTCGAGCAGTATGTACTCGTTGCGGTCGAAGAAGCCGCGGCGGCCGCGCCGGTCGACGGGACCGCGACGCGGGTCCTGCGGCCGCCAGCGGCGGCGGTACAGCGTCAGGCTGCGGTGAGCGCGGTCATATTCGAAGCGATCCTCTCCCGGTGCCAGCAACTCCGGATCGAGCCGTGCAGGCACCTCCCCGATGCGGATCCGCTCGACGCGGCCGGCGGCGTCGTAGGTGGCGGCGCGAATGATCGGATCGGTAAGGGTCGTGTCCACCTGCGCGCCGGTGGCGGCCTGGGCCACGATCAGGAACAGCCCCGAGGCGATGCGCTCCGCCTCGTATTGGGCGAGCAGCTTGTTGCGTTGCCGCTCGCTGTGGATGAAGACCCCGGTGAGCACGCAGAGCGCCGTGAACGCGGCGAGCGCCGCACCCGCGCCGATCAGGTTGCCCCGCGTCGCCGGTCTCATGGACGTTGCTCCCGAGCGGTCGGCCGCGCGCCGCTCCTCGGGGCCGCGAGCGATCTGGCGAGGTGGTGGGATTGCGGCGGAAGCAGGTGGATCACTGCGTAGAACTTGGCAGGTTGCCGGTCACACTTGCAACACGGATTCGGGGGCGGCGCCTGAGCGCCGGCCCCCGACAGCGCAGCCTCAAGGCTGCGGTACGCTGCGGCCGGCGCGCGTTACGCGTCGTCGACCCGCGGCGCTACCGACTGCTGTGGTCCCGGTTGCTGCCCGGCCCCGCGACGGAAGAAGCGCCCGCCGCCGCGCTGGCCGCGGAAGTGGCGCTCGCCGTGTTCCTGGCGGTTGCGCAGCTCGCCGAACGTTGCGGCTGCATTCGAGCCGAGCGCATCCGGCCCGAACAGTATGCCGAGGTAAGGGGTGCCGTTGATCTGGCCGACAGTAGCGGTCAGGGCGACAAGGTCGTTGCCGCGCCGTACCTCGAATTGCAGCGTGTCGTCGACGCCGTTGTCGCTGATCGCGGCGAGGAAGTCGCTGCGCCTGGCGATCTCGGTGCCGTCCACGCCGACGATCAGGTCGCCGCGCTGCAGGCCGGCGCCGGCAGCCGGGCCGTCCGGATCTACCGACGCTACCAGGGCGCCGGTCTCGCTCTCGTTGTTCCAGAGCCCGTGCCAGGTACGCGCGGCGGCCGGCAACGCAATCAGGGCCGTGGCGACGAGCGCGGCTCCAACGATCAGGGGACGTCTGTGCTTGCGAATGTTCATGGGTTTTCCTCCTCCGATGAACCGTTCTTGTGTGCCCCCGCCGGAAACCGTGGCGGCCGGCGGCGGTCATGCACAAAGAAGCAGGAAGCGTGCCAACTGCGGCGGGACAGCCGAAACCGGGGATTCCGGCGGCTCTCGGGTGGAGTCCGTGCCGTGCCTCGGTAGCCGCGTCATACCCGGGGCCGACAGTCCTTTCTCACCGTGCGGTGGAGTGGGAAACTCTTTCCCGGTCGCGCCCGCGTCTTGCGGATGTTCCCGCCGCACGCTCACGCTCCGGCTGCAGCCCGCGTGCCGTAGCGGTGTGCGGAGCGAACGGCGGGGAGTGTCAGCAGCTCGGCGAGGGAACCGATCACATGATCGGGCGGCACCCGTGCTGCGGCGGCCGGCGGAGTACCGGGGACTTCCTCGTGGGCGAACCACACCGTCCGGAGAGCCGCCGCGCGCGCTCCCGCGACATCGTGCTCCAGGCTGTTGCCCACCATCAGGCAGGCGCGGGCCGGCGCCCGGAACAGCCGCAACGCGTGTTG
>JAKZWC010000094.1:0-3713 GCA_047515735.1 Spirochaetales bacterium
CGGCTATCTGCTCGACGATCACCGCTACTGCCACGACAACCAGCCCGGCAGCGAGGCGCAGCGCCTGCATCAGGATGGCGGCAGTCAGGGCGATCATCGCACCCGCAAGGTGCTGCTGCTGTACTACCCGCAGGATACGCCGGAGCACCTGGGCCCCACCGGCGTGTTGCCCGGCAGCCAGTACTACCAGCAGCGGCCGCAAGGAAGCGCCATGCAGACGGTGACCGGCGGGTCGGGAACGGTGACCATCACCCACTACGAGCTGTGGCACGGCGCCACCGCAAACCGCGCGCAGCGGCCGCGCTACATGATGAAGTTCCTGCTGCATCGCATGCAGGAGCCGCAGGCGCCGAGTTGGAACGCCGGCGCTGCCGATTGGGATTCCGAGAGTGCACTGTGGCGCGCCATGTGGTGCTGGCACCGCGGCGCAGCGGCCGGCCCGACACGGCACGCGGCCGCTGCTGCTACTGCGGGCGGCGCCGGCCGCGGTGATCTGGACCGGTTGGCCGACCCGGATCAGGAGCGCGGCATGGAGGCGGCGTATGCCCTGGCAGCCGCCGCCAACGGTGACGGCGCCACCCTGGCGGGCCGCCTGTGCGGTACCCTGGCGGGCGACGGCGCCGCCGCCGCGGCGCGCGCCGTGTACGCGCTGGCCGCGCTGGGACCCGCCGCGGTGCCGGCGCTGAGCGAGACCCTGGCCCACCGGGACGCCGGCGTGCGGCGCGGCGCCGCCCAGGCGCTGGCGGAGATGGGGGGCGCCACCGGCGCCGCCGAGCCGGCGTTGCGGCTGGCACTGTCCGACGGCGACGGCAGCGTGCGTGCCTGGGCCGCCGTCGCGCTCGGCACCGGCTGCGGCGCCGATGCGGAGGCGTCGATCGCGGTGCTGGCGGCGGCAATCGACGACGACCTGCCGGACCGCGGCTACCGGCGCCAGACCGCCGCACACGCCATCGCCCGGCTGGCCGGCAAGGTCGAGGCCGGGGCCGCCGACCGGGTGGCCCACCTGCTCGCCCCTCACCTGGAGAGCGGCAACCGCTACGTGCGCGGGCTGACCGCGGTGGCGTTGCGCCGGTTGGGCACGCCGGCCGCTACCGAGCTGCTGCTCGACTGGCTGACGGCGGCCCGATGGTGCCCCCTCACCACCCCGGAGAGCCCCTTTTGACCGCCCGCTGGTGACCCGCGAAACCGGCTGTGACCGGCGGGCGAGCTTGACAGCGGCGCCTGCCGGTGCAAGCCTGTTTCCATTGTCCACGTGAGTAACCAGCGCGCCGCACTCGAAGTTCCCCGGCACCACTCAGTCCTCCGGGCTCTGCTGCCGTGGCGGCGCGACCTGACCGTGAACTACCATCTCTACCTGCTGGTGCTGCTGCCGGTGGCGTACATCTTCGTGTTCATGTACATCCCGATGTACGGCACCCAGATCGCGTTCCGGGAGTTCCTGGCGATCAAGGATCAAGGGGATCTGGGGCAGCGACTGGGTGGGCCTCAAGTACTTCCAGAAGTTCTTCGACTCGCCCTACTTCGTGCGCGTGCTGCGCAACACGCTGGGAATCAGCTTCTATACCCTGACCGACGGCTTCCCGTTTCCGATCCTGCTGGCTCTGGCGCTCAACAGCACCCTGAACCGCCGCGTCAAGAAGACGGTGCAGATGGTCACCTACGCGCCCTACTTCATCTCCACCGTGGTCATGGTCGGAGCCGGTGACGCTGTCGGTGTTCGTGGCCCCGGCGCCGTTCATCGGCGACTTCAACACCAACAAGGCCACGCTGTACTGGGAGGAGATGACCGGGGTCCACATCGACTGGATCCAGGTGCCGGCGCAGGACAAGGAGCAGAAGCTGAGCCTGATGCTGTCCAGCGGCTCCGATCTGCCTGACGTTGTCTCGACCTCGCTGAGCTTCGAGCAGGTGATCCTGTACGGGGCGCAGGGGCTGTTCATCCCGCTCAACGACCTGATCGACGAGTACGGGCACGGCATCCACAAGGTGTTCAAGCTGGAGCCCAACGCGCGCAACGTGATCACCGCGCCGGACGGCAACATCTACGCGCTGCCCTACTACAACGACTGCTACCACTGCCGTTACGCGCAGCGCGCCTGGATCAACGTCGACTGGCTGCAGCGGCTCGGCCTGGAGATGCCGGAAACCACCGAGGAGCTGGTGGACGTGCTGCGCGCGTTCAAGGAGAACGACGCCAACGGCAACGGCAAGGACGACGAGATTCCGCTGCTGTCGCAGGCCAATAGCTGGCACAGCGACAGCACCGCCTTCCTGATGAACCCGTTCGCCTTCAATCCCGGCAACTCCACCATGTGGCGCTATGTCGAGGGCGACGAAGTGGTATTCGCGCCCACCCAGCCGGGCTGGAGGGACGGCCTGCGCTACCTCAAGCGGCTGCACGACGAGGGGCTGCTCGATCCGGAGAGCTTCTCGATCGATCAGAACGCCCTGCGCCAGCTCACCGAGAACCCGGACGGCAACCGCGTCGGCATGAGTCTGGGCGGTTACCATGGCATGTTCGCGGCGCTCGACGCCGACGGCGCCAAGAACGACTACGAGGCGCTGCCGCCGCTGGCGGGCCCCGCCGGCCGCCAGACGCCGGTGTACTATGTCGGCATCACGCCGATCTTCGTGGTCACCCAGGACAGCCAGTATCCGGAAATCGCCTACCGCTGGGGCGACATGATGTACGACGAGACGAAGGCGGTCCTGGGCGGCTGGGGCCAGGAGGGCGAGGACTGGCGTGCCGCCAAGCCGGGCGAGCTGGGCATTACCGGCGAGCAGGCCACCTGGGTGCGCCTGACCGAGTGGGGGGTGCCGCACAACTCGCACTGGGGGCAGACGATCCCGCAGATCGCCAACGGCGACACCTACTACTTCAGCGTTGCCGCCGAGCAGGGTGCCTGGAACCTGGAGCATGAGCTGTGGAAGGCCAGCACCCACGCCATGAAGCCGTACGGCATCGAGAACAAGGCGCTGCCGCCGCTGTTCCTGGACCTGGACATGGTGCAGGAGCTGAGCGAGCCGCTCGCCCTGGTGCGCCAGCACATGGATGAGTGGAACGCCCTGTTCATCACCGGCCGCAAGGACATCGACGGCGACTGGGACGAATTCGCCAAGGGGCTGAACGACATCGGCCTCGACAAGGTGTTGGATATGACCACCGCGGCCTACCAGCGCCAGTACCGGTAACGGCGCCGGACGGCAAAGAGAGCGGCGCGGCGGCCCCACCTGAGAGGCCGTCGCGCCTGCCGTGAGCCGGACCGGTCTCGTCCGGTAGATTCTTCGGCTATTCGATATCCGCGATGAGCTCTTCGTCCTCGTCGTCGAAGTCGGGCGACATCCGGATCTGGCCCTCAAGCCCTCCCGGCTTTCGGCGAATCAGGTGCAGAAAGTGGGCCTCGTCGCGGCATTCCAGCGCGGCCTGCATCAGCGCCCCGGTAGCGATGTCCTGCAGTTCCGTCAGGCGCTGGGAGAGCGCTGCCGACACCGGCAGGCCGCGCGACTTCAACACGTGCAGCACGGCTTCTCGCCGGGTCTCTGCCCGGGTTGCCGTGCGCTCGGCGCGTAGTAGCGGGTCGTCATCCGGGCCGGTTCCGAGCGCCGCACCCAGCGATCGTCCCACCCGGCGCAACGCGGCCATGGTGCCATCCGACACATCGCGCTCGTTCAGCGCGCGGTGGATCTCCTGCGCCGTCCAGCCCGGAAACGCC
>JAKZWC010000095.1:0-3178 GCA_047515735.1 Spirochaetales bacterium
CTCCATGATCAGCGACGCCTCGAAGCCGCCGGCGTGGGCCTCGTTCGCGAAGTTGGGGAAGATGCTCTGCAGCTCCGCGGCGGCCAGGGTGAACGGCTGCACGAACAGCGCGCGGCCGGCATCGGTGCTGCGGTTGATCTCGCGCACCGCCGGCCGCAGGATCAGGTTGCCGCCGTGCATGTTGAGCAGCACGACGTAGCGGAACCCCTGGCCGATCAGGTCCAGGGCCAGCTCCTTGACCACGGTCAGCAGGGTGCTCGGGTTAATGGAGACCGAGCCGCGGAACCCCGCGTGTGCCTCCGAGTTGCTGAACGGCAGCACCGGCAGCAGGAACGCATCCAGCCGTTCCGCCACCCCGCGCGCCACCGCCTCCGCCTCCAGCGAATCGGTGGCCAGCGGCAGGTAGCTGCCGTGCTGCTCGGTGGCGCCGATCGGCAGGATCGCCAGCTCGGTGCCGCTCGCCGCCAGTTCGGCGGATGTGTTGCAGGCGTCCAGGATGCCGCTACCCTCCCTGCCGGCCGCTACGCCGCCGCCCTCGCCAAAGGGGATCCGTCGCCCCGCGGCAACGGCCCCATCACTATGCTGGGTAAAGCGTACGCACCCGTTTGTCAAGGTTGCACCTGTCGGTGGCGCGCGAGGGCGGGGCTGAGACGGGAGCAGACCGCTGTGCCATACTGAGGCCTATGCGGTTCTTCAACACCGAGGGACCGGTCGTGGCTCAGCGCCACTACTGCATTCCGCCGCTGGAGCGGTTCGATCTCGTCGAGGTTCTGGCTCTGATAGAGCGGATGCGGTACTTCGTGTTGCACGCCCCGCGGCAGACCGGCAAGACCTCGGCTTTGCTGGCACTCTGCGACCTGCTCAACAGTGGCGCCGCGGGTGACTACCGCTGTGTGTACGTAAACGTAGAGGCGGCCCAGGCGGCGCGCGAGGACGTAGGACGCGCCATGCACGTGATCGTGGGGCGATTGGCCTCGCGCGCGCGGCTCTCGGGTGACGCGTTCCTGTACGAGACGTGGACCGACATCGTGGCCAAGTTCAACGAAGGTGCCCTGGTAGAGGCGCTGACTCGCTGGTCCGAGGCCGCTCCGAGGCCGCTGGTACTGCTGATCGACGAGATCGACTCCTTGATCGGGGACACCCTGATATCGGTGCTGCGCCAGTTGCGGGATGGCTACGTGCAGCGTCCCGAGAGTTTCCCGCACAGCATCGTGCTGTGCGGCGTACGCGATGTGCGCGACTACCGCATCCGTTCCAGTGCGGAGCAGGTCACGATCGCCGGCGGCAGCGCGTTCAACGTCAAAGCCGGATCGTTGCGCATGGGGGACTTTACGGAGGCCGAGGTGCGCACGCTGCTCGCGCAGCACACCGCGGCGACCGGGCAGCCGTTTACCACCGATGCGCTGGCCACGGTGTGGCGGCAGACCCAGGGCCAGCCGTGGCTGGTGAACGCCCTGTGCCAGGAAGCGTGCTCCCGTACCGCGGCGGGAAGCGACCAAGCCCGCCCGATCACTGAGGTCGCAATCCTCGACGCGCAGGAGCAGCTCATCCTGAACCGGGTGACGCACCTCGATCAGCTCACCGACAAGCTCCAGGAAGAGCGCGTGCGCCGCGTGATCGAGCCGCTGCGACTACGCCGAGGCGGGTCCGCAACTCCTGCTGCAGGCGTTCCTGCAACGGATCGTGAACAGCGGCGGGCGCATCGAGCGCGAGTACGGCCTGGGGCGGGGGCGCACCGATCTGCTGATCATCTGGCCGCGGACCGGTGGCGCGTCGCCGCACGCGGCGGGCAGGTTCGTAATCGAGTGCAAGGTGCGGCACGGGAGCCTGGAGCGGACGGTGAGCGAGGGGGTGCTGCAGACCGCCGACTACATGGACCGGTGCGCGGCGCAAGCGGGCCACTTGGTCATCTTCGACCGTAGCGACCGTAAGCGGTGGGAGGACAAGATATTCCGCCGCGACGAGCGCACCGACGAACGGCACCGGATCACGGTGTGGGGGATGTGAGCCGCCACCGGGTGGGAAGTTGGCATCGCATGGTGTAACCGCCAACCGGTACCTGGAGCATCAGGTCGTCGAGGGTGCTGCGCCAACCGGAGAGGTGCCGTGCGCAGCGCTGACGGCTGCAGGACGGGAGCTGGCCGGGTGGGCGGAACGCAACATGGAATCGGTCGGTGATCCGCAGTAGGATCTCGCTTGCATGAGCGGATCGACCTCTGCGGCTGCATCGGGCGCGAGGACCGGGCAGCAGGCGCGGTTTGCGCTGGTGGGGTGTGGGGACTTCGGCAAGCACTTGGCGGGCTACGCCGTCGAGCAGGCCGAGCTGGCGGCGTTGTGCGATCCCGACGCCGGCAACCTCGCGGCTACTGCCCAGGCCTTGGCTACGGACGTGCCGCGCTATGGCGACTACCGCGAGCTGCTGCGGCGCGAGCGCCTCGATGCGGTGCTGGTGACCGCCGCCAACCACGTGCACGCGACGATAACCGGGGCTGCCGCGGAGGCCAGGGTGCACGTGTTCTGTGAGAAGGCGATGGCGCGCACGGTGCGGGAGTGCTGGGACATGGTGGCGGCGTGCCGGCGTCACGACGTGAAATTGATGGTGGGGCACAAGCGGCGCCTGCGGCCGCCCTGGGCGCGGATGGTGGAGCTGACCGACGATGCCCTGCTCGGACCGCCGCTGTCGATCACGGTGGCGCAGTACACCGACAACCGGCCCTACGCCTTCTTCGATACGTGGTGGGCGGACCCGGCGCGCGGCGGCGGCTTCTTCCATATGCACGGGGTGCACGTGATCGACTGGTTCCGCGCCATGTGCGGAGACGCCAGGGACGTGCACGCCGTGTTCGGACCGCAGCACGATCACCGTTACGGGTTCCGGGACATCGTGCATGCCACGTTCCGGTTCCATTCCGGCGCCGTGGCTACCATCGCCGGCGGCCTGTCGTTTCCCCTGCACGCGTTCCGCGAGTCGCAGGGGCCGTGGGGCGAGTGCCGTCACGGCGGCTTCAAGCTGGTGCCGGCGCTCGACCACATCGACCTGTACTGGCAGCGCCTCGACGCACCGGCCGCTGAGCATGAGCGCTTCGACGACCTCGGATTCGACCATGCCTACCGGCGCGAGATCGGCGACTTCTTCCGCTGGATCGGCAGCGGCGCCGAGCCGTGTCTCACCTGGGTG
>JAKZWC010000096.1:0-3048 GCA_047515735.1 Spirochaetales bacterium
GACGGTCTGATCCTGGACCGGAACCCCTACTTCCACCGCATCGACCCGGTCGGCAATCAGCTTCCGTACATCGATCAGGTGCGGGCGATCTTCTGCGGCGACCCGCAGACGCTGAAGCTGCGCACCATCGCCGGCGACTTCGACTTCGTGTCGTTCGGCATCGTGGCGAGCGACCTGCCGCTGCTGCTGGCCAACGCGGAGTCGGCCAACTACGACGCCTTCATGGTGCCGAGCGTCTATCCGGCCGAGAACCCGATGTACATCAACCAGAACCGGCCGGAAGGCGAAGAGAAGGGCGACCTGTTCCGCGACAAGCGGTTCCGTCAGGCGCTTTCGCTGGCCATCGACCGGGACGAGGTGAACGAGGTGGTGCACCGCGGCGTCGGCACGCCGGTGCAGAGCACGGTGTTCTATGAGAATTCCTTCTACAACCCGCGATGGGCCGAGGCGTACGCCGACTTCGATCCGGAGCGCGCCAACGCCATGCTGGACGAGATCGGCCTGGACAAGCGCGACGGCGACGGCTATCGCCTGCTGCCGAGCGGCGACAAGCTGACGCTCTTCATGGAGATGCCGGTCGAGTATCCCGGCAATGTGGAGACCGGTGAGTTGGTCAAGGAGTATTGGGAGGATGTCGGCGTTCGCGTGGACATGACCACCATCGGCTTCGGCAACATGGTGCCCAAGCTGTTCAGCGGCGACTACGACGTCTCCGCATGGCCGGTGGACGGATCCGAGGAGGTCGGCTGGCGGTTCCCGGGCGCGTTCAACGGCCCGAAGGCAACGCTGCGCACCCACTTCACCGCGCCGCTGTGGCATACGTGGTTCGAGACCGGCGGCGCCCAAGGGATCGAGCCTCCTCCGGAGCAGAAGCGCATCCTGGATCTGGTGAATCGGACTCATCTGATGAGCGACGAAGAGTTGCAGGTAGCCGGCACGGAGATCATGGAGTGGTGGTCTGAGAACTTCTGGATGATCGGCATCGTCGGCTACAGCAAGCTGCCGTTCATCGCGCGCCGCACGCTCGGCAACGTGGAACGGGACACGCTGAACGCCCCGGTGCTGATCGGCACCTCCAAGCTGATCCGCCCCGAGACGCTGTACTTCAAGGAGTAGCCGTTACGGCGTAGCGGTCCACGCGATCGCTACGCCGTGTAGACGGCCGGAACCCCGGCTCATCACGGCGCGGCTCCCGGGGTTCCTCCCGACCCAAGGTCAACACCAAGCTACCCGACGCCGATGGTTTCCTACATCGCCCGCAGGTTCCTCTACATGGTGCTGCTGGCGCTGCTGCTGTCGGTCGTAGCGTTCATCGTCATCCAACTGCCGCCCGGCGATTACGTGGACCGCCTGATGGCGATTCGCGCCTCCATCGGCGGCATGCAGCAGGCCGAGATGGACGCGCTGCGAGCGCAGTACGGGCTGGATATGCCGCTCTACCGGCAGTATCTCCGGTGGTTGTTCAACGCCCTGCAGGGCAACTTGGGCCCGTCATACGGCTGGGGCCAGCCGGTGACCGAGGTGATCAAACAGCGGTTGCCGGTCACGATGGTTGTGTCGCTCTCCTCGCTTCTGATCACCTATCTGATCGGCATGAGCGTCGGCATCTTCTCAGCCACCCGCCAGTATTCCTTCCTCGACCACCTCTTTACCGGCCTGGGATTCGTGGGCCTTGGCGTGCCCAATTTCCTGTTGGCGATCATCATGCTTTTTCTGTTCATCAGGTTCTTCGGCGTCAGCGTCATCGGCCTGTTTTCGCCCGAGTTCATGGGCCAGGCGTGGAGCTTCGCCAAGTTCCTCGACCTGCTCCGGCACCTGCCGATTCCGGTGCTGATCATCGCCCTGGCGGGGACCGCGGGACTGATCCGGGTGATGCGCGGCACGCTGCTGGACGAGCTGCGCAAGCAGTACGTGATCACCGCGCGGGCGAAGGGACTGGAGGAGAAGACCCTCCTCTACAAGTACCCGGTGCGGGTGGCGCTCAATCCGATCGTCAGCACCATAGGCTGGAACCTGGCTGCCATCGTCTCGGGGGAGACGATCGTCTCCATCGTCCTGACGCTGCCCACCACCGGCACGGTCCTCTACGGCGCCATCCTGAACGAGGATGTGTTCCTGGCCGGCAGCGTGGTGATGATCCTGAGCCTGCTCACGCTCGTCGGCACGCTGATCTCCGACATCCTGCTGGTAATGCTCGACCCGCGTATCCGTCTGGACCGGGGAATCCACACGTAGTGGCACCGCCGGTAGCGACCGCCGTCGTGCAGCCGGGAGCCGAGGAGCGCTACTACATCGCGTCGCAATGGCAACTGATGTGGCGCAAATTCAGGAAGCACCGGCTGGCGATCGGCGGATCAGCGATCCTCGCCCTGTTCTATCTGGTCGCGGCATTCGCCGAGTTCTTCGCGGTCGACGATCCGTTCCAGCGCTATGAGTTCGTCTTTGCGCCGCCGCAGCGCATCCACTTCGTGGACGACGCCGGTGCCTTCCATCTGCGGCCGTTCGTCTACGGCTGGGAGAAGCGAATCGATCCGGACACCCTCGCGCTGATCTACACCGAGGATCACCATCGACCATATCCGCTGCACCTGTTCGTACGCGGCGCTCCGTACGAGCTGTGGGGGCTGATCCCGATGGATCTGCATCTGATCGGCGTACGGGGCGAGGGCGCAGCGCTGTTCCTGCTTGGCACCGAGAAGCTGGGGCGGGACCTGTTTTCGCGACTGGTGTACGGGACGCGCATCTCGGTGTCGATCGGCCTGCTGGGCGTGGCGCTGACCTTCGTGATGGGATCGCTGATGGGCGGCATCTCCGGATACTTCGGCGGTGGCATCGATGACGCGATCCAGCGGGTGATCGAGTTCGTGATCAGCATCCCGCAGATTCCGCTGTGGTTGGCGCTGAGCGCCGCGGTGCCGCGCGAATGGTCGGCGCTGCAAGTGTACCTGGTGATCACCGCGATCCTTTCCGGAGTCAACTGGGCCGGCCTGGCGCGCGTGGTGCGCGGCCGGTTGATCTCGACCCGCGAGGAGGACTTCGTGATGGCGG
>JAKZWC010000097.1:0-4109 GCA_047515735.1 Spirochaetales bacterium
TCAGTAGTTGCCGGCGGCTGCTGCCGAGGCGCGCATCATGGCGTAGGTCTCCTCGTCCCAGGGCGTCATGCGGCGCAGGCGCACCGGCACCTCGGAGGGCCGCACCACGCGACCGCGGGACACCACCAGCTCCGGCCGCAGGCGGCGCTCCCCGACCCGCTCCTGCAGGTGCGAGTCCTGAAACCGGAACTCGCCCTGCTCCACCGAGAACACCAGCACGTCGGCGCTGGCCCCGGGCTGCAGCGTTCCCAGCTCCGGGGCGCGACCGATCGCCTGGGCCGGCGCCAGGGTGGCCTTTTCCACCACCTCGGCCAGCGTCATGCCCAGCAGCAGGAACTTGGACATGGTGGTGGGCAGGTCGAACACCACCTGCTCGACGTTGTAGCGGTGCAGGTCGGTGCTGATGGTGTCGGGATAGAAGGTGTGCTCGAACGCCTTCAGCGCCGTATCCCAGCGGAAGCTGCCGGAGCCGTGGCCGACGTCGAACACCACCCCGCGTTCCCGCGCCACCCTGGTTTCGGGCAGCAACGCGCCGCTGGCGGAGTCGAGAATGCCGTCGCCGCGCCCGGTGAAGCAGTGAGTGACGATGTCCCCCGGACGCAGCCGCCGCAACACCTCGCGGGTGTCGCCCTGCATGCTGATGTGCACCATCATCCGCGAGTCGCTTTCGACAGCGGCGCGCAGCGCCAGCTCCACCGCCTCCACGTTGTGCCCCAGGGCCATGGTGCCGGCGCGGAACTTCACCCCCAGCGCGATGTCACGGTGCTCCAGGATCGTCGCCGCGGTTTCCCGCGGGCGGGCGTGACGCAGGTCGAGCAGCTCGCCCAGCGTCGCGGTGGGGATACCCAGGCAGCCGATGTGGATGAACGGCAGGACGCGCAGCGCCGCGCCGTCGATGGCGGTGCGGCGGAACTCGGGGAAGTTGACACAGCCGCAGGTGCCCGCGTCGACCGCGGTGGTGACCCCGCCGCGCAGCGCCGCGCGCGGATCGATTCCGTACAGGCTGCCCTCGTAGTAGTGGCCGTGCAGGTCCACCAGCCCGGGACACACGTAGCGGCCGCTGCAGTCCACCACCGTGGGTGGGCATTCTTCCTCCACCATGCCGCCGCCGACCACGACGCGGGAGATGCGATCGCCGGCCACCACGACATCAGCTATGCCGTCCAGGTGTCCGTCCGGATCGATGACGTGACCGCCCCGCAGCAGCAGGGTCGGCTCGCGCAGCGTTTCCATGTCCCGCGAGCGTGCCAGAGGAGCCGTCGCACCGCAAGGCGCGGCATACGCAGCCGGATAGCGTGTCGGCCGCCCAGAATCCGGTTGTAGATGGCCACGCGGCGAGCTAACTTTAGCACCGACGTGAGCAGCGCCAGTCCCTCCCCCGTCCCGGATCCCGTCCCCGAGGTGTCCGACTTCATTCGCAAGGCGATTCGCGAAGACCTGGCCGCCGGCCGCTTCGACCGCGTCCAGACCCGCTGGCCGCCGGAGCCGAACGGTTACATTGGCATCGGCCACGCCAAGGCGATCACCCTCAACTTCGACGTCGCGCGCGAGTTCGGCGGCTTCTGCAGCCTGCGCTTCGACGACACCAACCCCGAACGCGAGAAGCTGGAGTACGTGGAGTCGATCAAGGAGGATATCCGCTGGCTCGGCTTCGACTGGGGCGAGCACGAGTACTACGCCTCCGACTACTACGGACGGCTCTACGAGCTGGCCGAGCAACTGGTCGAGCAGGGGGGCGCCTACGTCGACAGCCTGACCGCGGAACAGATCAGCGAGTACCGCGGCGTGCCCACCCGTCCCGGCCGCGAGAGCCCGGACCGCAACCGGTCGCCGGCGGAGAGCCTCGATCTGCTGCGCCGCATGCGCGCGGGGGAGTTCGCCGACGGCGCCTACGTGCTGCGCGCCCGCATCGACATGGCCTCACCCAACCTGAACCTGCGCGATCCGGTGATGTACCGCATCCGCCGCGCGCGCCACTACCGCACCGGGGACGCGTGGTGCATCTACCCGATGTACGACTGGGCGCATGGCCAGAGCGACTCGATCGAAGGGGTCACCCACTCGCTGTGCTCGCTGGAGTTCGAGAACAACCGCCCGCTGTACGACTGGTACCTGGACAAGCTGGGAATCTTCCGCTCGCGGCAGATCGAGTTCAACCATCTCAACGTGGCATACGCCGTGCTGCACAAGCGGATCCTGCGCCGGCTGGTGGCCGACGGCACCGTGCGCGGCTGGGACGACCCGCGCCTGATGACGCTGCGCGGCCTGCGCCGGCGCGGCTATACCCCCAGCGCCATCCGGGCTTTCGTGCGCAGTGTCGGGCTCACCAAGACCACGGTGCTGATCAGCTACGCGCAACTGGAGTACTACCTGCGCCAGGAGTTGAACCGGACCGCTACCCGGGTGATGGCGGTGCTGGACCCGTTGCGGGTGGTGATCACCAACTATCCGGAGGGGCAGAGCGAGCAGGTGGAGGTGGAGAACAACCCCGAAGACCCGAGCGCCGGCTCCCGGCCGCTGCCGTTCTCCCGCGAGCTGTTCATCGAACGCAGCGACTTCATGGAGCAGGCGCCGCGCAAGTTCTTCCGCCTGTCACCGGGGCGCGAGGTGCGGCTGAAGGGCGCCTACTACATCACCTGCGACGAGGTGGTGAAGGATGACTCCGGGCAGGTGACCGAGCTGCGCTGCAGCTACGATCCCGCATCGCGCGGCGGCGGCACCGCGGACGGCCGCCGGGTGCGCGGTACGCTGCACTGGGTTTCCGCCGAGCACGACCACAGCGCCGAGGTGCGCCTCTACGATCACCTGTTCACCACCGAGAACATGAACGAGGTGGAGCACGACGATCTGGCCGCGCATCTCAACCCCGACTCCGAGGTGGTCCTGACCGGCTGCAAGGTGGAGCCGGGCCTCTCGGCGCCGCAGCCGGAGCAGATCTTCCAGTTCCTGCGCCACGGCTACTTCGTGGTCGACAACCGCGACTCCCGACCCGGCGCCCCCGTGTTCAACCGCGCGGTTGGCCTGCGCGACACCTGGGCCAGGCTGCAGCGCGCCGGCAAGGAATAGAACCCGGCGCGCCCCCTACTCCGCCAGCGTCCGGCGCCAGTCGGTCAGCGCCTCGGCGGTGCTCGGAAACGCCAGCTCCTCCCAGGGAATCGACTCCGGCGCTACCCAGCGCACCTCCAGCGCCTCCGGTCCGGCCCGCGCCGTGCCGCCCGCGATCCGCGCGCGGTAGACGATCAACACCACCGCCACGTCGCGCGCGGAGTAGACGCCGAGCAGGTCGCGCACCACAACCGTCACGCCCGCCTCTTCGCGTGCCTCCCGTGCCGCGGCTTCGGGCACCGGTTCGCCGCGGTCCACATAGCCGCCCGGAAAGGTCCACAGGCCGCGCGCCGGGGAGATGGCGCGGCGCAGCAGCAGGACACGGCCTGCGTGCGCGATGATCGTACCAGCGGCCACCTTGGGGTCGGCGTATACCACTTGGCCGCACCGGGGGCATACCGGCAACATCTTGCCCTCCACCGATCGCCGCTCCAGCGGCGCCGCACAGCCGCTGCAGAACCGCACCCGTGGAGGGCCGTGGTGGTGGGTATGGACAGGGGGCTGATCGCTCATGGCTGACTCCGGCGCCCGGTAGCGTACGCGAGGCGCGCCAGAGGCGCTACCAGCCCGCGTTGACGCACGGGACGCCGGCCTCGACGGGACCATCCTGCCCCGCGTTGACCGCGCCGTGGTAGATGGCGATCGGTGGACCGGCCGCCGGCACGCCCGCAACGGTATCAGGTTCCCCGGCGCCACGGGCCGCGCTGGGCGCTAATGTCCCAACGGAACGGCCACTCGGAAGCGACGTGTCGTTTCGACCCATGCGGCCACCCGGACACCGCGAGAGAACGGCGGGAAACGCCTCGGAATGGCCAGAAACGAGGCTTTAGGCAGTTGGCACGGTTCCTGCTTATAGGTAGGTGCAGACCAAACTCATAGGAGGAACGACATGAGAAGCCTGGTTACCTATCGACCCTATCGCCCGGCGCCGGCGAATTTCGACCGCTGGTTCGACAGCGCGTTTCAGAACTCGGGACATCCAAGCTACGCAGCGACCACACCGA
>JAKZWC010000098.1:0-11247 GCA_047515735.1 Spirochaetales bacterium
CCTCATCGATGAACTGTCGGATCAGGAACTGCATGCTGTGGGGAGATATGTATGCTCTCTTCATCTCTCGGAAGACTCCGTCGCGGCGTCTCTCGCACATGTTCCGGTGGACGATGAACCGGTTACCGACGCGGACCTCAAGGCTATCGATGAGTCAGATGAGGACCTATCCGCAGGCAGAGTAGTTACCCTGGAGGAACTCCGGCAAGAGCTTGGAGCTTGAGCTGGACAGTCGTTCTATCCCGTCGTGCAAGTCGCGACGCTCGACGCCTGGACGCATCGACTCGGCGTAGGGTGTTCGCTGCGTTGGACAGCCTTGTCTCGGGTACCGCCACGGGTGTGGTTCGCCTCCACAGTATTCCCAACAGCTTCAGATTGAGAGTCGGCGACTGGAGAGTCATTTTCGAGTACCGCCAGAGCAGCAGGCAGATTCTCGTCAAGAAGATCGGGCATCGTCGAGAAGTCTACCGCCAGCCATAACCAAACGTGTACGCGGACTGGGCGCCCGACGACCCGCTGCGCTACTACTGGCGCCCGCTGCCGCTGCAGGTCCAGCCGGCGTGGCACACCGTCGCCAAGCAGAACGGCGATTGAGGAAACGCACCCACCACTCGTGACGGCCGGCGTCCTCGGCAGACGGATCAGGGTCCTGCGGCGCTACCGCTATCTCTACCTGATGGCGGTTCCGGTGCTGCTGTTCTACGCCCTGTTCCACTACTCGCCGATGTACGGGCTGATCATCGCCTTCAAGGACTACAACGTCTTCAAGGGCATCCTCGGAAGCCCGTGGGCGGGGCTGTACAACTTAGAGCTGGTGATCGGCGACGACTACTTCTGGAAGGTGGTGCGCAACACCGCCATCATCAGCCTGTTGAAGCTGGGGTTCGGGTTTCCCGCTCCCATCGCGCTGCTGCTCAACGAAGTCCTCTACATGGGCTTCAAGCGCGTGATCCAGACCATCATCTACCTGCCCCACTTCATCTCCTGGGTGATCCTGGCGGGCATCATGATCAACATCCTGTCGATTCACGGCGGGCTGGTAAACGAAATCGTGGAGCTGTTCGGCGGCACGCCGCAGTCGTACCTGATGAAGCCCGACTACTTCCGCCCCATCGTCACCATGTCGCACATCTGGAAGACCGCCGGCTGGGGCTCGATCATCTACCTGGCGGCGCTGGCCGGGATCAACGTGAAGCTGTACGAATCCGCGGTGATCGACGGTGCGGCCACCTCCATTGCTTCTGCGAACCTCAGAGATCCTCGGGTGTCAGGCTTGTCCTGCGCGAGATGCAGGCTTGGCATCGTTCGTCAGTTGGCGGGAGCCGGTCCGGCTCTTGTCGCGACCCGCGAGAAATGCTCGCGTGGGAGGTTCATCTTCGGGGCGTGCGGCCGCAGGGCCGGCGTTCCCGGCCGGTGAGTCCGCTTGCGGCGCTGACTGGACGGCGGCCGCTGGTTGCGCTAAACTAAATTGCGGCCGGTACGAATCGGCAGCACATGGGGCCTGAACCAGCGCCGCGTCATCAATCCGACCTGGCCGTGAGTACTCATCTCGTCGACTACAGGCGGCCGTCGAACTCTCTCGCCAGATTCCGTTCCGGTGAGCTGCGAAAGCGGTGGCCGGTTGGGGGACCGATGTCGGAATCGCAGCGTTGCGCCGCTACGTGGGAGCTGCGCTCAAGATGCACGCGGGGACGGTTCGAGCGGGGGTGAAATGACGACAGTAGACGAGGCGGCCCGTGCCAGCCTGACCGAGAACGGCTACCTGGTATTGCGCGGACTCCTCGATCCCGAGCGAGACCTGGCGCCGCTTCGCGTGGAATATGAGGCGCTGCTGGACGCGGTAGCGGCACAACTCGAGTCTCAGCGGAGCGTCTCGTCAGCGCACGCGGATCTGCCATTCGGCGAGCGCTTCTGTGCCCTCGTCAGGGAGATGGGAGGGACGCTTGCGAACCACTTGGATATCTGCCTGCCCCAGAAGGGAGTCACCGCCGACACGCCGGTCCACTGCGGTCCAGCCGCCTTCGGGCTGCTCACGAACCCACGCCTGCTCAATGCGGTAGAGGCCATTGTCGGTCCTGAAATCTACTCCAACCCGACCCAGCACGTGCGGATCAAGCCTCCTGAAGAGTGTCTCGCGGGGGCTAGTACGATTGTTGGGGAGATCGTCCAGACCGTCTGGCACCAGGACTTGGCGACGATCCTGCCCGAAGCGGACGCCAGCCAGATCCTGACCGTGTGGCTGCCGATCACCGAAGCTACCCGGGACAACGGCTGCCTGTTGGTCGCGCCAGGCAGTCATCGGCGAGGCCTCGTGACGCACTGTCACGATCAGCGATCGAACTACAGCCGCCAGGGGATACCCGAGCGGCTGGTCGGCGCCCGGCGCATCGCGCTGGAGATGGAACCCGGCGACGTACTGTTCCTTACCAGACTGACGATGCACGCATCGTTACCCAACCTGAGCAAGGACATTCGTTGGAGCGTGGATCTGCGCTATCAACCGATCGGCGAGCCTACCGGCCGGCCCTGGTTCCCGGGGTTCGTCGCGCGCAGCCGAAGCGCGCCTGAGAGCGTGCTGCCCGACGCTGCCGCGTGGGCGGCGCTTTGGGACCGCGCGCGGCAGCGACTCGCAGCCGCGCCACCCACGTCATTTCAGCGCTGGGCGGAGGAAGATCCGGATTGCGCGTAAGCCATACCGGATACTCAGAGCACGTCGGCTAGCTCGAGGGACGCGTAAAACACGTCCTTGCGGTTCTCATAGAGAATATGGAGCCTGCTCCCGTCCGGATCGAGCTCGGCGTCCGGATACATCGTGTGTCCATATACATCGAGAATCACGAGGCGCTCAAACGTGTGCCCGTCATCATACGAAATGTGCATCGCCAGCGGCGATCTCCGATCACGGCTCTCGCCCATGAGCGAGGCGTTGGGGTTGTTGAGGCATATCACCGGACCCTGGGGCAGTTTGCGCACATGAAAACGCGTGCTGGGGTTGGCAATGGCGGTCGCATAGAACTCGCTCCAGGTGCGCCCTCGGTCGCTCGATTCCGTGGCATGGAGCAACCCCCAACTGTTCCGTACGAAGATCACCACGGTGCCGTCCTGGCGCTGAAAAGCGCCTGCCTCATGGACACAGATATCCTTCGGACCGTACCCACTCTTCTCGAAATCTCCGGACTTGAACCCCTTCCACGTGTTCCCCGCGTCGGACGAAATCAGCGCTCCGACGGCATAGAAACCTTCATGGTACGGCCGGCCTTGGCTGGGCCGCGTGCGTACCGTCACCGGTATCAGCCACTCGCCGTTGTCGAGCCGGATCGGTTTGTTGTTGAAGAAGAAGTCGCCGATGTCCGAGACGGCAATCTCCTCAGGAGCACTCCAGGCGAGCTCCGCAGCGGCCGGAGCGACACAGGTATGACGCACGAACGTCCAGTCGCCGGCGTCGAGGCGCATATCGTTGATGCCGTACGTAATACTGATGATGCCGCCGTCGTCGCGCCACAACACCGGATCCCCGGCACGCACCAGCCCCGGCGGATCCGCGATTACTTCCGGCGGCGACCACGTATGGCCGCCATCGAGAGAACGACACCATACGACGTGGTTCTCGGGTGCCGGTTCCGTATCTCCGCCCGTGTACCAGCTTGCCACCAGCGCGTCCGTGGTCCCGGAAATGCCACCGCAGCCATTCCAACGGAACCGATTATTGGCGTGGAAGATCACCGTACGCTCAAGCAAGTGGGCGGCCTTACGCTTTCTCAATTGATGTCTCCTTTTCGGCTTCCCTCCAGCGTGCAGTGCTGGAGGCGCGGCGAGGTGTGGTGAAGAGCGCTATCTGCTGATCCGGCGGGAGCGGAGCGCCAGCACCGCCACCATCACCAGCAGCGGCATGGCAGCGAGCAACAGCGCAAGCCGCGCCCGCGCGGATGGCGCGACGATGCGCACCTGACGTTCGCTGGAAGGCAGCGGCCGGCCGTCGCGGTCCAGGACGCGCACCCGCAGCACTGGCCGTTCCGATGCGATGGGGATGCGGAACGCCCGCAGCGACGGTTGCCGGTCCTGGTGCTTGGCGGGATCGAACGGCACGATCCGGTAGCCCAGCGCAGCCCCCGGAAGCTGCTCGACGAAGAACGGCTCTTCCCGCACCGTGCGCGGCTGCGCCGCCGCCGACGCCCCTGCGGCGACCTCGACCGCCGCCCCGGGCACCTGCTGAATCCGCACCCACTTCATCAGCCCCGGGTTACCCTTGGCGTCGTTGCGGCGCATCTTCTCGTAGAACAGGTCGTTGTACTCCCGCTGGTAGAACGGCCTGAGGTACAGGTCGACGGAGCCGTCGACGTACAGCACCGACGCGGGGCTGGTGGATTGCACCGGCCGCGTCCACTTGTCGCCGGGGATCACCTCCAGCCCGACCGCCTCGGCGCGGCGCTTCGCGAAGGTCACGATGCGGCGTTCCGATCCCTCCATGGTCTCGCCGTCCGCGGTCAGCAAACGGATCCGATACTCCCCGACCGGCAGATTGATGATGAATGCCTGCTGCACCGGCACCGGAGGCACCATGTAGTGGGTGGGCGGCTGCGGCTCGGGCGGAGGCTCCAGCTTCTCCACCTCCTCGACCAGCCCGGCAACGTCCTTTCCCGCCTCCCGCATGGCGACGATCGTGGCCACCAACTCCTGCAGCACCTGCTCATACACCAGCCGCTCCCGCCGGTGGTCCGCGATTGCCTGGTAGTAGGCCGCGATCAGGTCCCGCGAGTGCTGCACCACCGCCTCCGCCTCCGCCTCCGTGGCCACCTTCCAGTTCAGCTCGTACTCGCCGCGCACGTTGTAGTAGGTGTAGGGGGTCATGCCGAGCGACTGCGGCGGCCGCCCGCGCGCGCTCAGTTCCAGGGTGCCCTCGAACGCCACGTCGAGCACCGAGAGGTCGAGCTTCCACTCCCCGGTGATGGGCCAGAAGTAGACCAGCCCGTTGCGCGCGGTGATGAAGTTGTCGACCTCCGCCAGCAGGTAGACGGTGTCCGCCTCGCGGCGCGCGAAGGTGCCGGCGTAGTCGCGGCCGTTGAACGCCGCGATTGAATACACGAACTGCTCCACCCGCTCCGGCGCCTGGGCAGCCAGCGACCCGGCAGCCAGCGACCCGCCCAACAGGAACGCGAGCAGCGCCGCCCTGCGCCGGGCCGTCACGGGCGCACCCCCCGCGCCTTCATGGTCAGATGGCTGAGCGCCAGAACCGCCGCCGTCAGCACCAGCAGCAGGAGCGCTCCCAGGCCATACATCCCCCAGTTGCCCACCTCGGCAAAGCGCAGCGCCAGATCCCAGTAGAACAGCGGCGAGATCCACTTGATGACCCACGCGAATACGCTCGACAGGTTGCGCACGTAGCCGCTGACCACGGTGAGGGAGCCGATCATGACAAAGCAGAAGACCAGGATCACGCCCAGGAACAGGGCGATCGCGGAGGCGGAGTTGTCGGTCAGGGAGGCGGCGAGGATGCCATAGCCGTAGATGGCGATGCAGAGAAAGAACAGGATGATCAGGCTGGAGAAGAAGGCAGGACCGAGCAGCAGGTTGTTCAGGCCGGCGGCGACCAGCAGGAACAGCAGCAGCACCGCCAGCGAGACCAGCGTCAGCAGCAGGTCCTTGATCAGCGCGGCCAGAAAGTAGGCGGTGGCGTCCACGGGCCCGTAGGTGAGCAGTTCCAGGGCGCCGACCTTCTTCTCCAGGCCGAAGCGGAACACCGAGCTCACCGCCAGGTAGAGCAGGACCGGCAGGAAGGCGACGTAGAGGGTGAACAGGAACGGTCCCTCGGCGAACAGCTTCCCCACGAGGGCGCTGCCGAAGGCCCCGGCCAGGCTTCTGCCGATCAGGTCGTAGGCGGGGTCGAGAGCGAAGTCGAAGCCGCTCGAATCGATCGCCCGGACGAACCCGGCCACCAGCAGATAGGCCAGCACCAGGCCGATGGTCTGCGCCGCGTAGTAGCCGGGGCTGAGCACCGTCTCGAGGATGCGCCGCCTGGCGATGACGGAGGTGGCGTGGATACGCGCGTTCACTGCTCGCCGCCTATCCCCGCGAACACGTCGACGTTCTCGCTGGTGATGGTCACGAACGCCTCCTCCAGGCTGAGGCTCTGCTCCTGGAGGCTGAGCGGCACCAGGTCCTGGTCGATCAGGTACTTGCTGAGGGCGCGGCGGCTGTCGCCGGTCTTGACCACCTTGACCACCAGGGTGTTTCCGCGCTGCACGGCGTCCTGCACGAAGTCGAGCGCCTTGACCTTCGCCGGCAGGTCTGCGGGAACCTGCTCCAGGTCGACGTGGATCTCGCGGTCCTTGGCCAGGGTGGACAGCAGGTTCGCCATCCGATCCTCGGCCAGCAGCTTGCCGCGGTAGATGATCGCCACCCGCTGGCACACCTTCTCCATCTCCGACAGCAGGTGCGAGGAGACGAAGATGGTGCGCCCTTCGCGGCTCTCCTCCAGGATCAGATCGCGGATCTGCTTCACTCCGAACGGATCCAGTCCCGAGATCGGCTCATCCAGGAACAGGATGTCGGGATCGTGCAGCAGTGCGCGCGCAATCGACAGTTTCTGCAGCATCCCGCGCGAAAACTCGGCGAACTTCTTGTTCTTTACCTGCTCCAGGCCGACCCGCTCCAGGAGATGGTCGATGCGGCGGGCGGCATGCTCCACGGCGAACAGCTCGGCGAACATCTGCAGGTACTCGCCGGCGGTCATCCAGGTCCACATTCCGGCCGGGTGCTTCTCCGGCACCACGCCGATGCGCCGCCGCAGGTCGAGCCGCGCGGGACTGTAGGCCTCGCCGAACAGCCGGATCTCCCCGGCGGTCGGCTTCACCACGCCCAGCAGCATCATGATCGTGGAGGTCTTGCCGGCGCCGTTGGGCCCGAGGAAGCCGTAGATCTCGCCGGCCGGGATGTTCAGGTCGATGCCGTCCACGGCGGTGAACGAACCGTAGCGTTTGGTCAGGCGCTCGGTCCGGATCATGCCCCGACTCCTTTCACGTTCCAGGAGGTGAAGCGGTAGGAGGTCAGCGTGCCCGCGTTCTCGTACGGCTCCAGATGGGCCGCGATCGCTTCCGGCGGCAGGTTCCAGATCTGTTCCATGATGCGGTCGATCTCTCCGGACTCGGTCGCGGTGGGGTCGGGGACCACGATCAGATAGTCGATCACCCAGTAGGGGTCGGCGTTGGCCTTGATCTCGGCGCCCGGGATGGAGGCGCGGTAACGGAACACGGTCTCGGGCGCCGCGTCCCACTGCCACTGCAACTTGCCCCGGTACAGCTCCTCGCCGCGGGCGGCGCCCGCCTCGGTCTCCTCGCGGGCCGGGGTTCCGTCGATCACCTGCACTGAGATGCGCGCCCCGATCCACAGATCCAGGGCGGGATGATTCACCACGGCCGGCCCCGCCGAGCTGACCGGGCGCAGTTCCTGGACCAGGTCGTTGCCCTCGCGCTGCTCGAAGATGACCCATCCGCTGAGGTCGGGAAGCTGGTAGCCGACCAGCTCGATCGGTTCGGCGAGCCGGTTCGCGCCTCGCTTCAAGGTCACCGCAACAGTCCGCGCGACGTAGGAGGGCGCGCTGATATCGAGCGTCGCCGCACCCGGCTCGAGCCGGGTGAACACCTGCGGCCGCGGCCCCCGGTCGCTCTGGAGGTGCGACCGGATCACCCGCCCCTGGAGCCGGAAGGTGGCATCCCACACCCAGTTCCCGCTCACCGCGTCGCGCACCGAGAACTCGTAGGTGGTATCCGGCGGATTGGTTGCCACGTACACCACCGCCGCCACCGCCAGAACCGCGACGATCGCCAGCATCGGAATCAGTACCCGTCGCGTCAGCATGGACGCAGTACCGTACCACGCTCCCCCGGCGTCCTCCAACACTGTCGTGGTCGGTCGGTCACAGCCGATGAGCGGTTCCTGCTTGCCGTTAGCGGAAGCATGCCCAGGAACAGGACCTCGTTGACAATGGCGACCGCGGTTCATACTCTTTTTCAGAAAGGTGGTATGAACATGGCCAAGGTCAGAGTCGCCGTTTCGGTGGAGCAGGCGCTGGCCCAGCGTGCCGACGAGGTGGCGCGCAGGTGGGGAACGCCACGCAGCCGCCTCTACGCCCGGGCGCTGGAGGAGTTCCTGACCCGGGCCGAGAATCACGCTCTCCTGCAGGGCCTGAACGACGCGTATGCCGACTTTCCCGACGAGGAAGAGTCAGCGACCCTGCAGGGCATCCGGCCTCTGCAACAGCGTTCTCTCGATCGGTGATCAGACAGGGCGACCTGTTCTGGGTGGACCTCGGAGAGCCGTCCGGCTCCGGACCGGGACTGCGCCGGCCGTTCGTCGTGGTCCAGAACGACCTCTTCAACCGCAGCCGGCTGGCCACGGTCATAATGTGTGCTTTGACTTCGAACCTGCGTCGTGCCGAAGCGCCTGGCAACGTGTTGCTGGCGCAGGGCGAAGGCAACCTGTCCAAGGATAGCGTGGTCAACGTGACGCAGCTCTTCACCATCGACAAGGGTGAGCTGACGGACCGGATCGGCCGGCTTGGCAACGATCGCGTGGCCGACATCCTCCGCGGCATCCGCCTGGTCCTCGATCCCAGAAGGACGCCCGGTCAGCCCGAGCCCTTGCGGTAGTGCGGCTGGTAGAGTTGCACGTTCACGCCGCCCGGCATCGCGAACCGGGTCGTGAAGCCGAATCCCGCGTCGATCACCTCCTCTTCGAACACCACGCCCCGCCCCTTCAGGTCCGCGACCGTGGCCTGGATGTCGTCGCAGTAGAAGGAGACGTCATGGGTGCCGGCTGGCTGGCCGTGGGTGCCGGACGGGTCGGCGGGATGTACCCCCATGTCCGCCTCCGGCAGGTCGAAGATGAGCCAGCCGCCGCCGACGTCGGTAAACGAGTCGAAGCCCAGCTTGTCGCGCAGGAATTCGCGCAACGCCTCCGGCTCCGACGAGAAGAACATCGTATGCACGCCTTTGATCACGGTAGCTCCCCCTGTTCCTCTCTATATCGGCCTCTGCGTCGGCCCGTCGTATCGGTTCGTCGCGCGGGCGGAGGAGTTACGGTACGGATCGGTGTACGTCTCCTACCGGGCACACGTCTGCCAGGCAGCCGAGCTGCGGGATTCGCTCCCTGCGGCCGAGGAGCCGCAGCATGTGCCAGCCGGTCACCTGATTGGCGCTCAGCACCTTCTTGCCGAGGCGCCGCTCGAGGCGCTCCAGGTGGCGTGCCAGGCGCTGGCCGCTGCAGCCGATGAAAACGGCCTCGGCGTCCGGCCGGTCGGCGGCCACGGCGACCTCCGCCATCACCTGCGCCGGCACGATGGAGTGATCTTCCGGCAGATGCAGCGACTCGCTGGCCACCACCGCCACCCCGTGGTGCCGGATGAAGTCCGCGAACATTGCCTCGACCTCCGGCAGGTACGGGCTCGCCACGACGATCCGCCTCAGGCCAAGGGCCTGGAACGCTGCCACCATCGCCGTGCCGGTGGTGGTTACCGGCAGATCGGTCGCCGCGGCAATGGCGTCGGCCAGCCTCCGGTCACCGCCCGGGCCGCGCACGAAGCTGATGGTAGCGCAGTAGTAGGCGATGCCGTCGGGCCGGTAGCGCAACAGGCGCCGCGCCGCCTCCTCCACGGTGCCGCCGTCGGCAATGCCGCGGTTGAGGGCCACGGAACTGGGACCGGGCATCACCGGATGCGAGGCGGTGACCAGGTCGACGTCCGCCGGCAGGTACTGGGCAAAGTCGGCACACACCGGCTGCTTGTCGCGGTCGACCCAGACGTCGTCGGGCCATACGCTGCCGATGGTGAGGCGCTTCATGCCAATCCCCAGTGTGCCAGTGCGGTCTGCTCCAGACGCCGGAAGCAGAGCCGTTCGCCGATGGCGCCGGCGCGCCAGATGTCGTTGCCGGCGGCGGTGACCTGATCCAGATTGCGCACGATGGTGGCAAACACGTTGCACGGCAGGAAGCCTTCGCTCGGCGACAGCAGGATGTTGTTGCGATCGTAGAACAGAGCCAGATCTACGGCCGCCTGACCGCTCAGGCTGCGCTGCGCGTCCGCCGGCAGGCGCACCCCGGCCGGCAGGTAGAGGTAGCCCACGTCGCCCCTGGCCGGCACGATGCTGCCGTTCTCGATGCCGAGCGGTTCGGCGGGAAACGCCGGGATGAGAGCGTAGAACTCGTTGCCGGCGTACTTGGCATGATATACGTCACCCTCCTGTGGGAGCGCGTCCCAGACCGCCCGGCAGGTGCGCGGCGCCTGATCGTCGAGCAGCGCGGCGACACACGTGACTCCGCGCCGGCGCAGCGTTATCTCGATATATCGCAGCATGTGCTTGTAATAGCAGATTGACGAAGATCTTTCGCAGGATCCATCGTATACAAGGGCCAGAGTTGTAACCATGAAGACGGTTACCGTGTCCCTGCGCCTGCCCGCGGCCGAAGCGGAGCGTTTGGAACGCGCCGCTCAAGGGATGGGAGTCGAACGCTCTACGTTGCTGAGGTTGGCCTTGCGACGCGGTGCTCAGGCGCTCCTGCTCGAACGCGCGTGCAACGCATACCGCAGGGGAGAAGTGACCCTGTCGCGCGCTGCGGAAATGGCCGACCTCCAGGTGCGCGAGATGATCCTGAAGCTGCGCGAGCAGGACGTGACGTTGAGCTACGGACCGGACGAGTTGGCGACGGATCTGCAATCCCTTTGACGGCAATCGCGGATGCAAGCCCGCTGATATTCCTGGGCAAGCTGCGACGGCTCGCCCTGATTCGCCGCGTTCTGAAAGCCGACATTACCGTACCGAGTGTCGTCCGCGACGAGGTGCTGGCTCCTCCGCTCGATCCCTGGGAATCCCGTGAGCTTGAGCGATTCCTCGGCGGAGTCCGTATCGAGGCGGTCGCAAACCCGAGGCGGTTCGCACTCGGGATGAGCCGCGCGGATGACGTCGTTCTGATGCTCGCCGTACGGACGAAGGCGGACCTGCTGCTGGCCGACGAACGGATCATGCGCCGCATCGCCAGCGTGGAGGGCATTCGACCGGTCGGCACCCTCGGCCTGTTGCTCCAGGCGATGCGCCAAGGGTTGTTGCACGGAACCGAGGTGCGCCTGCTGGTCGACGAACTGGTCAGCGCTCACGGCTTTCGCATCGGCGTGGAACTCTACGCGGCGCTACTCGAGGCCATCGACCGATCGGCGTAGCAGCCGTACGCCACTAGGGATATGTTGGGGGACGTGACAGA
>JAKZWC010000099.1:0-10245 GCA_047515735.1 Spirochaetales bacterium
GCCGCTCTCTCGGGACTTCGGCGACGACCGCGTGGGGGCGCCCCTGGAATCCACCGATCGGCTGCCGGTCGGGCGCCTCGACCGCTCCCTGCTGGCGCCGGTGCGTTGCCATGGGGGCAGGGGCGAGGTGGGGTTCCGCGCAGTGTGGGGAACGCGCGATTTCTCCACCAACTTCGAGTATCTGAACCATCTGCTGCTGCCGCCGGGCACCTCCATCGGCTACCACCGGCACGACGGCGTCCAGGAGGCGTACCTCATCATGAGTGGGGGCGGACGGGTGACGGTGGATGACGAGACCGCGGAAGTGGGCCGCGGCGACGTGATCCCCAATCGGTTGGGCGGCGCGCACGGCATCTACAATCACACCGCGGCCGACCTGGAGCTGTTCGTGGTCGGCGTGAGCCGGACCAAGGGACAGGTGGACGCCACGGATCTGGGAGAAGACCTGGCGGCCCGCTAGGCCGCCCGCGGCGCATGGGAATGCGCGCGCTTCGGAAGCGCTACGCGGACGCGGGTTGGGGGCGGCTTTCCAGTGCCGCGAGCACGGTGGGGACGTAGCGCATCTGCTGCGACAGGCGTTTGCCGAGGTCGCGGTGTCCTTCCAGGTCCGGGAGCTGGCTCAGCGCCGGCAGCGCCCGGCGCAGGCAGTGCCCTAACTCGGCGTCGCCGGACAGCGCGTAGGCGTCGGCGATGCCCTCGATCACGATCTGGGTGCTGCCGGCAGCGCCCTGGCTCAGCCGCTGCATGGTGGCGCAACTGCCGCCGATGAATTGGCCGTTGTTGCGGTCCAGAGTCTCCCGGATCAGCCAGCGGGCGCCGGCCACGATCGCCTCCGCCACCGCGGGATCGCCGATCAGGTCGTGGTAGCGTTTCATGCCTGACAGCAGCACCGTGACCATGAAGGCGATGTTGCCGCGGCAGTGGGGATAGCCGCACCAGCAGTGGCCGGAGGTGAGCAGCCGGGTCCAGGCGCCGCCGCCGTCCTGCTTTTCGAGGATGCGGCGCACCACGATGGCGGCGCCGTTGCGGGCGCGCGGGTCGCCGCTGGCGGCGGCCAGCGTGGAGAGGTGGATCAGGTGCCAGCCGGCTTCGCGCACCGCGCTGAACTCGTAGTGATCGAGCCGCTCCGGCCGCAGCAGCCAGTCCGCCGTGCTCGCCAGCGACTCGCGCGCCCCTTCGTCCCCGCTCAGCAGGTAGTGCAGCAGGGCGCCCTCCAGCCAGGTGTGGGAGGGGATGCCGCGCGTGCCGTTCACCTTGCTGCGGAACAGCGGCGGCAGGTAGCCGCCGAGGTGGGCCGGCATGTGCAGCGCCTGCAGGCCGACGCAGGAAGGGGTGGAAAAACAGTTCACCGTGTCCACGTCGGCCAGGTGGCGGGCCGCCGCCGCGCCCCACCGGGCCCAGGCCGGGTCACCGCCACGCAGGAACTCCCAGTAGGCGCCATAGGGGGTGTCGTACTCGTTGTTGCCCCAGCACCAGTCGCCCTCGCCATACCAGTCGCCGAAGTTGAGGTGGCCGTAGGCGCGGTTGGCCTCGCGGTCCTCCAGCAGCAGGCGCAGGGCCTGCGCGGTCAAGGCTTCGTAGTCGGGCAGCGGTGAGCCCTCCTTGGCGGCCAGGCGCGGCACTGCGCCGGTACTGTTGGTGTAGGCCGGCAGCGGGCGCACCAGCGGCGGCTCCTCCAGCCAGCGGAACAGCGGTGCCGCCGCGGCGGGGTCGGCGGGGAAGCCGATCAGGACCTCGGTGGTCAGCGCCAGACCCTCGCGCAGCAGGTAGCCGTCGCCGTCGAGCCAGCGGTAGAGGCGGTGCCATGCCTCGGCGTCGCCGGGCAGGTCGCCCCCGGATCGGGGCGGCAACAGTTCGAGCGCGACCCCGTCGGCGCCGACCCGGAGGCCCTTGGGGTAGGTTTGCCAGAAGTTGCGCACTCCCACAGCCAGCAGCCCCCTGTCACCCTGGACCACGAGGTGTCCCGCCGCCCGTCCGGAGCGCTCCTGCGGGGCAGCGGCGGGGCCGACGCGGTGGGCCAGGTCGTGCTCGTGGCGCAGCAGCCACGGCTGTCCCTGTTCCACCGGGTGCCGGCTGCCGCCGAAGCGGACGCCGCGGGCGCCGGTCCACGGCAGTTGCAGCGCGCAGCAGCGCACCGCCAGCAGGGTCTCCCGTTCGTCGGTGGCTTCGGCCACGTATTGCGCCGCGCCGGGGACGGCACACACCACCAGCAGGCGGTGGACCAGCTTGCAGAACGGCTGGCCGGCATGGACGTGCAGCCGCAGGTCGCTGCGCAGCCGCTCGTGTCCATCGCGGTCGCGGTGCGCTACCAGCAGCCGCACCACCGCATGGCGGCCGCCGGCCTGCTCCAGCGCCGGCGGCCCGGCGGCCACGTTCTGCAGCGGGGCTCCGTCGCCGAGCCGCACGTCGCAGGCGCCGTCGAGCGGCCCGCCGTCGAGCAACTCCTCCCATCCTTCCGTCTCGGTGCGCCGTTCCAGGCGCAGCCACGACGGGTCACCCGGCGGCGCTCCGCGGACGGTGACTCGCAGTCGATCGCCGCTCACCGTCACGGTATTCGCTTCGCAAGAGCAGGTGAGGGGACCTGCCGGCCCCGCGCCGTCAGCGCCGGTAAGGTGGAGACGCAGTCTGCGGGAGCCCTGCGCGGTGCCGCCCGGCGGTGCCTCCGGGACGGTGGCGTCCACCAGCACCCAGCGCGCGGAACCGTCCGGCCAGCGGCTGTGGATGCGGGTATGCGCGTCGCGGGGAGCGGTTCCCGCCGCCTCTAGCGTGGCGCCCGGGGCGCGGTGCAGTATGGCGCGCGGGACCGGCACCCCGAACCGCAGCGGCAGCCCCGCCAGGGCAGCGGCGGCGGAGCCGGTGGGGGCGGCCAACTCCAGCTCTGCCGTGAGCGGCCGGTCCGGCGTCGCCGCACCCCGGCCGGTGCCTACGGTTCGAGTGACCTCGGAGGCCGCCCCATCCTGCTCGGTCGCTCTCACCTGCACCGTGTAGGTGCGCGCCGGCAGCAGCGCGGGAAGCGCCAGGGCGTGCAGCGTGGACCGTCCCTCTTCCACGGCCCGGACCGGTGCCGCGCCCGGAGTGTGCGCTGTCACTTCCAGGGTGGCGGGCGGGTAGGTGACACAATGCACGGTGGCTGTGTCGCTGGCGCCGCCTGCGGCGACCACTTCCAGGGCTTCGATCGTCGGCGTGAACGAGCTCGCGGGCGGGCACTCGGCCAGCAGCGCGAGGCGCTCGAGGCGGCACGCCCCGCGGCAGGTGGCGGCGGCCTGCACCCACTTCACCGTGGAGTCGAAGCGGATCGCGCGCTTCAGCACCAGCAGGTGGCGGCGGTTGTCGTGCCGGTGCGCGGCGACCACCCCCACCGGCTCGGCACCGAGGCTGATCTCGAAGGCCAACTCCTCGCCGGCGGCGTCGTACGCCAGCAGCGCCAGGTAATAGGTGCCCGGCAGCTTCGGGTTCTTCACCGGCACCCGGAAGCGGTGCCGCACCGTCGACCGGACCCCCGCCCGCACCACGCTCGGCGGGCGGTACACGCTCGGATTGGCGTAGCCGGTCAGCCCCAGATCGGGTACGAACCCGTCCAGCGCCTCGCAGTCCAGCGCCGGCCAGGCATGGTTGTGCGGATCGTCGAGCAGCGCCCGGATGCGCGCTTCCTCGGCGACGTCGACGCAGCCGGGCAGCGGCATCCCGGTCAGAACGGACTGTCCGGGGTGGTGATCGGGCACCAGCGCGCCACCGCCAGCCAGTCCAGCAGCAGCCCTGTGGCGGCGGGCGTCCGCAGCCGGCGCAGCGCCTCCGCGGTCAGACCGCGCAGGTAGCGGTTGCGGCTCTCCAGATAGGGCGCGAGCAGCCCGGTGACGCGCTCGGCGGCGGCGCCCTCGACCCGCTCCGCGAGCCGGGCGATGGCCTGTGCGGCGATCTGGCGCCGGTAGCCGCGGTCCGGAAGCTCCGCGTCCAGCACCGCCTCCAGCGCCACGATCAAGGTTTCCGGATCGCCGCCGGAGCTGGTGCCGAGGGCGGCGGCGGCCCAGGTGCGTACCTTCGCCTCACCGTCGGCCAGCGCCCGGCGCAGCGCCGGCGCGGCGGGTGCCGTGGGACCTCCCATCTCGGCCAGCGCCTGCGCGGCGCCGCCGCGAACCTGAGCGGAGGCATGCTGCAGGGCGGCGTTGAGCGCCGGCACGGCGGCGGCTCCGAGGGCCGTCAGCGCGTAGACGGAGCGGTTGACCGTTGCCGGGCCGTCGCCGGCCAGCGCGGCGCACAGTTGCGCGGCGAACGCGGCGGCATTGCCGTTGGCCGCGGCGGCGACGGCATACGCGGCCTCCATGCCGCGCTGCACCTGCGGGTCTGCCAGCCCCTTGAGGTCGGCGGCGTCGCCGCCGTGGGCGGCAGCGGAGGCGCCGTTGCCCCCGGGCCCCGCGTCGCCGGCGGCTTCGCCCCGGTGCCAGCGCCACATGGCGCGCCAGAGCGAACACTCGCTATCCCAGCTGGGATCGGCCGCGTCCCAGTCCGGTCCTTGCGGTTCCTGCATGCGGTGGAGCAGGAACTTCATCATGTAGCGCGGCCGCTGCGCGCGGTTGGCGGTGGCGCCGTGCCACAGTTCGTAGTGGGTGACGATGACCGTGCCCGCGGCGCCGGTCAGCGACAGCACGTCCACGCCGTCCGGACGTTCCCGGTAGTACTGGCTGCCGGGCAGCACGGCGGTGGGGCCCAGGCGCTCCGGGGTATCCTGGGGATAGTAGAGCAGCAGCACCTTGCGGGTGCGGTGATCCCCTTGGCTGCCGCCATCCTGATGGATGCTCTGCGCCTTGCTGCCGGGCTGGTTGGCGTGGCAGTAGCGGTGATCGTCCAGCAGGTAGCCCGGCCCGAGGATGCTGGTCAGGGCGCCGTGCACCGCCGAGTCCGCGAGCACCTTCGACAGCTCCGGGATCCGCGGCAGCAGGTTGTTGCCGGGGTTGGGTTCGGCGCCGAGCAACGCGTCGGTCTGACGGCAGATCAAGGCGTGGAACTCATCCGGCAGCGAGGTATGCACCGTCACGTAGCCGTGGCGGATGAAGTCCTGCATCTGCCGATCGGAAAGCAGATCTGCGGTCTGAATGTTGGCGGCCATCGGGGTTCCTCCCGGCTCCATTCTACCGTTCAGCGGCCGAACGGCCACCCACCCGAAATCAGGCCGTCGCCCCGGTCGCGCGGTCACATCTTGGTGATGACGCCGCAGGCGATGCGCCCGCCAGCGCCGCCGATGGGCTGGGTGAGATGGTCGTCGGGCTGCTCATGAATGATCACCGCCGAGCCGTCCGCGTCCAGCAGTGCGGGCATGTCGCCGCCGGCTACCGACAACAGGGTGGCGAAGAACTCCGCTGTTGCGGAGCCGTCGGCCGCTGCGTACAGGTTGGGCAGGTCGCCGCTGTCGGGTCCGTCCGGGTTGCGCAGACCGTGCGCCACCTTGTCCGGATTGATGTGTCCGGTAGCCTGTTTGAAGTCCGGTGTGCAGGAGCCGGCGGCGTGCAGGTGGATGCCGTGCGCGCCCGGAGGCAGACCGGTGACCTCGACGTACATGAGTACGCCGGTGGGCGTCTGCTCGAACGTGGCTTTGCCGATTGCCGCGCCGCCCGTGTCGACCAGATCGGCGACCGCCGTGTCGGCTGCGAGGAGGCCGGGAGCCGCGAGGGCTGCCAGCGCCAGGGCCATCGTTGCCAGGTGCTTGCTGCTGAATTGCATCTTTCTCCTCCTCACGGCCCGATTTAAGACGTATCGTCCTGAACTCGTCAACCGGCACCACGAGTCGGGCTCGATCAACTCTGGTTCCATCTGTCCGCGGCGCGATAGACTGTGCCACACTCGCAGGAGGCTTCCGCATGCCGCAGCAGCAACCATCCGCTCCCGCACAGCCGCGTACTCCGAACTTCGTGGTCATCTTCTGCGACGACCTGGGCTACGGAGACCTGGGCTGCTACGGGTCGCGCGACCATGACACGCCGCGTCTCGACCGGATGGCGGCCGAGGGCACCCGCTTCACCGACTTCTACGTGCCCGCGCCGGTGTGCTCGCCGTCACGCGCCGGACTGCTCACCGGCTGCTACCCCAAGCGGGTGGGGCTAGACAGCGGCGACAGCTTCGCGGTGCTCCTGCCAGGCGACCCCATCGGGCTGTCCACCGGCGAGGTGACCATCGCCTCGCTGCTGCGGCGGCAGGGCTATGCCACCAAGATGGTGGGCAAGTGGCACCTCGGCGACCAGCCGGAGTTCCTCCCCGACCGCCACGGCTTCGACGACTATTTCGGGCTGCCCTACAGCAACGACATGCTGCCCGACCTGCGCATCGCCGGCCACAAACCGTTTCCGCCATTGATGCTGCTGCGCAACGACAAGGTGGTGGAGACCGACCCCAACCAGGTGTCCCTTACCGACCGCTACCTGGTCGACGCGCTGCGCTTCATCCACGACAACCGCGACCGGCCGTTCTTTCTCTACCTGGCGCACATGTACGTGCACGCGCCGATCTACACCCCGCTGAACTACCACGGGAGATCCCGCAACGGCCCGTACGGGGCCGCCGTCGCCCATCTTGACTTCACCACCGGCGCCATTCTCGACACGTTGCGCGACCTGGGGCTGGACGACAACACCATCGTCCTGTTCACCTCCGACAACGGCGCCGGGATGCCGCGCACGCCCGAGGGCGTGGATGCCACACGACTCAGCCGCGGCGGCATCGGCAGCAACCGGCCGTTGCGCGGCGGCAAGGGCAGCACCTGGGAAGGCGGCATGCGCGAACCGTTCATCGCCTGGGGACCGGGCCTGGTGCCGGCGGGAGCCACCTGCCATGAGCTGTGCTCGACCATCGACCTGCTGCCTACGTTCGCGCGCCTGGCCGGCACCACCGAGCCGCGGGACCGGATCATCGACGGCGCCGACATCGGACCGCTGCTGACCGGCCAGCCCGGTGCTACCACCCCCCACGAGCAGTTCTTCTACTACGGCACCGGCAGTCATACCCTCGATGCCGTGCGCGCCGGGCGCTGGAAGCTGCACCTGGACAAGGACGAGCTGTACGACCTGGACGCCGACGTGGGCGAAACGACCAATCTGTTCGAGCGCCACCCGCAGGTGGTGAGCGAGCTGCGCGACCGTGCCGACGCCTGCCGCGACGACCTGGGCGACGCCCGCACCGGCATCGCCGGCGCCAACTGCCGGCCCGCCGGCAGGGTGGCGAACCCCCGTACGCTGCTGCCGGTTCCGGAAGACGATATCTGGGTGCGCGCGGTTTACGACTGAACCGGTCCCGGGGGGCAGCGGGGCCCGCCGGATCCCACTACCGAAAGCTGCGGACGCTTGGGGTTCACCTGCGATCGTGGCGGACGTGGTCCAGGAGGGGGAGCCCGCAGCGGGTGCTGATACGCCGGGCTCGCTGGTACAGGGCGGCGGCGGCCGGTCCGCGGCCGTGCTCGACGTGACGCGTGCTACCGCTCCGAACCGCCAGCGACACGGTGACGAAGCTGGCCGGGGTGGTGTGCTCGACGGATCGCACCATGCGGCGTTTCAGCGTGCCTGCGACGCCGTCGAACACGCAGCGTTCCTCGACCCGCACACCGCGGTACTGCCACTCGCCGAAGATCGCTGATGCGACCAAAACGTCGCCCAGGGCCGCGCCCGGCAGGTGATCCCGTGTCACTCGACCGGAACTTGGACCCAGACCAGCCCATCGATATGCTTGAAGTGCCCGTCAGAGGAAATCAGGTCAGTGCCCGTCTCCATCGCATGAGCCGCTATCCAGATATCGTTCGTGGGTATCGGACGACCCTTCGCTCTCAGAGCAGCCGCGATCCGCGCGTAACGGTCCGCGGTAGTCCGGCTCACCGGCGCAAGGGTCACGTGTCGATTGGCCAGGAACTCGTCAAGCTCGCGGATATTCCACGCCTCACGCGTGCCATACCGATACCCGTAAAGCAGTTCCCCGATCACGACCGCAGAGAGTACTACCTCCCGAGACCGGCGAACGATCTCCACGACAAATGGATGGCCGCGGCCCAACGACGAATAGGCGTTGGAGTCCAGCAGGACCCTCATGACCACATCGCTTCGTCGATGCCCTCGAAGTCCTTCAGCGCGCGATCCATCTCGTCTGCCTGCTGGCGTGTCCAGCTACCAATGAAGTGATCCAAAGAAGACCCCACGGTATCGTCGGCTGCCTGGTCCGCCTCGAGACCGGCGCCGCGCCGAAGGAGGCGCAGCACCGCCTGATTCAACGAGATTCTCTCTTGCTGCGCGAGCCTGTGAATATACTCGGACAGTTCAGGTTCGAATCCGCGTACGGTCAATTGCTGCACGGTCTGCTACCTCCGCTCCGCATGAGTCACGTTACGAATCACACTGACTCAGTATACGACTCGCAGTGTGGGTCCAGCAACAGTCGCATCACACCAGCCGAACGCCGCACCCTCCGGCGAGAAGGTGCGGCGTCGCTGTACAGGCTGCCCGTAAGCGCTACTCCTCGATGTACCACTGGGCCGGCACGGCCTGCACCCACAGGAAGCTGGCGAACGAGAACGGCAGCACCTCCGGCACGTTGCGGATCCGGTTGTTGATGATCATCGGACGCACCGTCTTCGCCACCGTGCCGATGGTGCCGAGCAACTCGGCCTGCAGGTCCCACAGTTCCTCCGAGAGCTGCTTGTAGTTGGTCCTGATGCCGATCTCGTTCCAGTAGGCGCGCGTCAGCTCGCTGACGTTGTCGCCCATGGTGCCGATCACGGAGCTGGTGTGCGGGCGCATCTCTCCTGTCCTCTGGCAGAGAGGACGATCATCTATCCTGAACGACCCGACCGGCAATGCAAGCGCGCCGGGCGGTCAGGGAGGTCAAAGCTGTCGCCCGGCGAACCTGGGAGTGCCCCGAGCGCTGCCGGCGGCGTCCGGCCTAACTCGAGGGCCGGGGCGGGATCACCGGCAGGCGCAGGTGCGACGGGTGGCGCGGGCCGTGGTACACGGTCTGGCGCGCGGTGCGGAGCTCCCGATCCACGCCGAACTCGTTGCCGGTGTTGGGGTTGCGGTCGAAGCGAGGAAAGTTGGACGAGGCCACCTCCAGCCGGATGCGGTGGCCGGCGCGGAACAGGTTGCCGGTCGTGCCCACCTCGATCCGGTATTCGTAGGTCGCCCCCGGCTCCAGCAGCGCGGTCGCCGTCATGCCCTGGCGGTAGCGGGCGCGGACGATGCCGTCGCACAGGTTCCTGGCATACCCGGTCGGCGACACGTCGACCAGCTTGGCCGTCCAGTCGGTGTCGGGCCCGTCGGTGGCCGCGTACAGGACCAGCTCGACCGGGCCTGTCACCTCCAGGTCCTCGGCCATTGGCTCCGACGTGTAGCACAGCACGTCGGGGCGCATCTCCACGCCGCGCTGGTCGTACGGTCCCCAGGGGACGATCTCGGGCGAGCAGCAGTTGTTGCCGCCTACCGTCTGCACCGGGTAGCGCGGGTCGTATACGAAGTGGTCGGCGGCCTCCTCCCGCGGTGCGGCGAAGGCCAAGCGCCCGTCGCCGCGCAGCGTGTTGGCGTCGCCGCCCGAGTCGAGGTAGGCGGTGCGCCACTCGGTGCGGGTCAGCGGCCACTCCCACTCGTCGCGCCACTCGCCGGCGCCCATGATGAACAGCTTCATCGGCGGCTCGTCGGCGATGCCGTTGGACTCGCCCTTGAGCCAGTAGTCGAGCCAGCGCTGCTCCTCGGCATCGAGGTCCCAGAGAGACTGCGGCCCGAAGTCGACGTCGCCGACGCGGGTCGATTCGCTCAACGCGTGCGCCCACGGACCGACGATCAGCCGGCTGCGCCGCGCCGCGTCGGTGCGCCCGTGACGCCGCATGCCGGCGAAGCCGCGCAAGGTGTCGTTCGCGAACACGTCGTACCAGCCGCCCATGAGGTAGGCGGGCGCAGCGATTTCCGCATACGGCTCGGGGTCGGCGAATCCGCGCCAATAGTCGTCCCGGTCGGGGTGGCTCACCCAGTCCTTCCAGAACTGGACGTGACGGCCCGCCACCTCATCGAGAGCAGCGACCGGAAGCGTGTGGAACGCCTCGGTCCAGTTGTGGTAGTCGATGCTCTGCGCGGTGCGGGCGTTGGTGCGCATGCCCCAGGTGAGCAGCACGCCCAACTGGAACGCGCCCCCCGGATAGGCGATGCTGCCGTGGAAGTCGGGGCCCATCACGCGCGGGGCCATGCACGCCAGGTGGCTGCTGCGCAGCGGCGCCGCGGTCCACTGCAC
>JAKZWC010000100.1:0-5221 GCA_047515735.1 Spirochaetales bacterium
CCGCTCTTCGGTGCGCGGGCACTGCCCTACGGCCTGGTTTCCGACGACACGTACGCGGAGCTGAAGCGCCGCCTGCTCACGGAGTCAGGGGGCACTTACCGCTGGACGGGCTGCTGCTCGCGCCGCACGGGGCCGGCGTCAGCGAGGCGGCACGGGACCTGGACGGCGACTGGCTGGAGGCGGTCCGCACGCTTGTGGGGCCGCAGGTGCCGATCGTCGCAACCGGCGATCCGCACGCCAACCTCTCTCAGCGCATGGTCGACGCGGTCGACGCGATCATCGCCTACCGCACGAATCCGCATGTGGACCAGCGCGAGCGCGGCCTGGAAGCGGCGCAACTGCTCGTGGACCGGTTGCACGGCAGGGTCACGCCCCACCTGGCCGCGGTGTTTCCGCCGCTGGGGATCAGCATCGACAAGCAGTGCACCGACGAAGCGCCGCTGGCGCCGCTCATGGAGCGCATCGAAGCCGTCCGGCAACGCCCGGAGATCCTCACTGCCAGCCTCTGGCAGGGATTCCCCTACGCCGACGTGCCCGAGATGGGCGCCGCGGTGACCGTCGTCTCGGACGGCGACCCGGCGGCCGCGCAACGGGAAGCCAACGGGATTGCGCTGGCGCTGTGGGAGATGCGGGCGGAACTGCAGGTCGACCTGCCCAACGTCCCGGACGCGGTCGAGCGCGCCCAGCGGCTGGCACCCCCGGTCTGCCTGCTCGACGTCGGCGACAACGTCGGCGGCGGCTCCGCAGGAGACGGCACCGCGCTGGCGGCCGAGCTGCAGCGGCGCGGCAGCGGGAAGTCGTTCGTGTGCATCTACGATCCCGAGTCGGTCGCCGCGGCCGAGGCCGCGGGCACCGGTGCCACCCGGACCCTCCGTATCGGCGGCAAGACCGACCGCCTGCACGGCGACACACTGGTCGTCGAGTGCCGGATCCTCGACCTGTTCGACGGCCGCTTTTACGAGCCGGAGGTGCGCCACGGGGGCGTGCAGCACTACGACCAGGGCCGCACCGCGCTCGTCGAGAGCGCCGGCGGAGTGACCTTCATGCTCACGTCGAAGCGCGTGGTGCCGGTCAGTATCCATCAACTGACCGACTTCGGCATCGACCCGGGAACCTTCCGCTGCATCGTCGCCAAGGGGGTCAACGCGCCGCTCGCCGCCTACCGCGAAGTCTGTCCCTCGATCATCCGCGTGGATACTCCGGGCAGCACCGCCGCCGCCATGACCCGCTTCGACTTCCGCCACCGCCGGCGCCCGATGTACCCCTTCGAACCGGACCTGCGCTGGGCACCGTAGCAGCGGCGGTCGCGCGGCTTCCGGTGGTTGGTTACTTCGCCGCGCTCAACGTGTCATCTGTCCTGACCGTCGCGAGGATGTCGGCGAAGGAGCGCTCGGGGGTGAGCGCGCGGAGGAAGGGCTCGCACGGCAGGCACAGCACGCCGCGCTCGCGGATGCGGCGCGGACCGCGGTAGAGCAGCACGGGTGTCGCCACCGGGTAGTCCTGCGTGAATGCCCGGAGTCCGCTGAAGTCTCTCGGGTGGAGTGTGGCGCTGCTCTTGACCTCGATGGCGAACATGCCGCTCTCCCCATAGAGCACGAAGTCGACCTCATTGCCGGCACGGGTCCGCCAGAAACTGAGGGAGTCGTCCCGGTTCGCGTTGGCGATCCAGGCGCGCAGGTGCTGGGCTACCAGCCCCTCCAGGGCCGCTCCCGCGAGCTCCTCGGGGCGATCGAGCGGTCCCTTTGGCCGCAGCGAACGGAACAGCCCGGCGTCCATCAGGTAGAGCTTGGGATGCGTGGTCATGCGGCGCCGTGCCCGGCGGGTAAACACCGGCAGGGTGAACGCCAGCAGCAGGTCACGCAACACCTCCACGTACCCGTCGGCCACCTTGCGTTCCACTTGGCATTCGCGCGCCAGGTTGGACACGTTGAGGACCGTCGCATGACTGAAGCTCACCGCTTCGAGAAAGCGCGAGAACGCGCCTACGTTCCGTACCAGCCCCTCCGCCTGCACCTCCTCGCGCACGTAGAGGGCAGCGTATGAGCGCAACGCGGCAGCCGGATCGGCCGCGTCGACGACCAGCGGTATCAGCCCCTGCACGAGGGCGCGCTCCAGGCTGAAGCCGGCGCCCAGCTCTGCCGCCATGAACGGATGCATGGTGGTGAGCACCGCACGCCCGGCCAGCAGATCTACCCCGGTGCGGCGCAGCTTGCGCGCACTCGATCCGGTGAGCACGAAGTGCAGGCCCTTGTCGAGCTCGATGAGCTGGTGCACGACCTGCAGCAGCTCCGGCACCCGCTGCACCTCATCGACGACCACCGGCCGCCTGCCGGGACTCGCCGCAACGGTCTGTCGCAGGCGTTCCGGGGCCGCGCCATAGAAGCGCGTGCTCTCCGGATCGATGAGATCGATGATCAGCGCATCCGGGTAGCGTTCGCGCAGCCACGTCGACTTGCCCGTACCGCGCGGGCCGAAGAGCAAGAAGCTCGCCGCAGGAGGCCGGTAGAATCGCGCGTACACGCGTCGACGCTACTTGAAGGGCGCCGTTTCGTCCAGTATGATTCCGTTTTAGGTCGAAAAACGGAATCAATACCCCCATAATGATCTCAACCCTCCCTGCTCGGTTGCCCCGCGCGCTGGTTGAAGGAAGCGCCTTTGCACAATAGCCTTGACGGGTCATGGGAGACGCTGAATATCCACCGCTATCCGAAGTTCGCGATCACCTGCGCGTCAAGTGGTATCGGTCGCCGATCGAGCCGGCCACCCTGCGCCGCCTGATGCAGCGCAGCGACCTGCAAGGGTGGCTGCAGGCGGGCGGGCACCTGGCGCTGGCGGTGGCCACCGGGGCGCTGGTGTGGTGGTGCTGGGCGCGCGGCCTGTGGCTCGGCTTCGCGCTGGCGCTGTTCGCGCACGGCACCGTGGCCACCTTCTTCGCCGGCGTCGCGCCGCACGAGCTGGCCCACGGCACCGTGTTCCGCACCAAGCGGCTCAATACCGTGTTCCTGTACCTGCTCAGCCTGCTGAGCTGGTGGGACCCGTTCGACTACGGCACCAGCCACACCTACCACCACCGCTACACCCTGTACCCCGAGGGCGACCGGGAGAACCTGCTGCCTCTGCACCCGTCGGTCGGGCGCACGTTCCTGCTGCAGATGTTCACCGTCAACCTGCTCACCAGGCCGGGGCGCAACTTCAGCAAGGGCGGGCTGCTATCGACCGTGGCGATCACCGTCCTGTCGGCGTGCGGCCTGACAGGCTCTACCAAGGCCCCGATCAGGCAGTGGATCGAAGCGCTGCACCTCGACCAGCCGGCCGAGGCGTGGAAGGCGATGTGGTGGGCGCGGGCGCAACTCCTGTTCCACGGCACCGTGGTGGTCGTCGGGCTCGCCACGGGGCTGTGGGTGCTGCCGCTGATCATCACGGTAGCGCCGTTCATCGGCAACTGGCTCGCCTACTTCGTCGGCCTTCCCCAGCACTGCGGCCTGCGCGACAACGTCGCCGACTTCCGCAAGTCCACCCGCTCGATGAAGCTCGATCCGATCTCGACCTTCCTCTACTGGCGCATGAACTGGCACACCGAGCACCACATGTACGCCGGCGTGCCGTGCTACCACCTCAGGACGCTGGCGCGCGCGCTCGCCGCCGACATGCCGGAGCCGCGTACGCTGGCGGGCGCCTGGCGCGAGATGCTCGAGGTCTGGAACCGGCAGCTCGACGATCCTGACTACCAGTACGACACGCCGCTGCCGCCGACGGCGGGCAGCATCGCCCACGACAAGCAGGGCAACGGCGGGCAGGGCAACCTGGAGGGCTCGATCGGCGAGCTGGCTCCCTCCGGACTGCGTTAGGCGGTAACCGGGACGCCGCCTACTCCCAGTGCCTGATCATCTCGATCTCCGGACTCGAGGTGGTATAGAGCGGAAGCTCCGGTGTGTGGACCCTGGGCGACTGGGTGACGGCAAACAGGATCAGGTCGGCCACGTCTTCCGGTTGCCCGAGCTGCGACACCTCGTCCCGATGGTGGTCGCGGCGCATCTTCGTGTCCATCGGCCCCGGCTCCACGAGGGTGGCCTTCACGCCGTGTGGGCGCCCCTCCAGTCCGGTGATGCCGGTGAATCCTCGCACGCCGAACTTGGCAGCGCCGTAGGCGCCGTAATTGGCTACCGGGTACCTGCCGGCAAGCGAGGAGACGTTGACGATGTGGCCGCGGCCGCGCTCGCACATGTGGCTGAACACCGCCTGGGTGCACAGGAACACCGCCTTGAGGTTGACGGCGATGTTGCGGTCCCAGAGTTCCTCGGTGATCTTCGGTATCGGTGAGGTACCGGCGACGCCGGCGTTGTTGACCAGGATGTCTACCTTGCCGAAGCGGTCGATGGTCTGCGCCACCATTGCCTGCACCGCGGCCTGGTCGGCGACGTCGGTGGGGACGGCAAGCGCCTCCCGGCCGGGCGCGCGAATCTCTTCGGCCACGGCCTCGATCTCGGCGCCGGTGCGTGCCGCCAGCGTTACGCTAGCCCCTTCGCGGGCCAGTGCCAGCGCGGTTGCCCGGCCGATGCCGCGGCCGGCGCCGGTGACGATAGCGGTCTGATTCTGCAATCTCATGTGTTGGCTCCCTGTAATGCGGACCTGCGCCTCTTGCCGCTCACTCCGCAGCCTGGAAAGGCTTCCACGCTGCACCGGCCGCCGCGGCTTGGTGTTCCAACTCACTGCGCCAACCGATGACTTCTCCTGCCTTGATCCGACCGATGTCGAACTCCGGATACCGGTCCTCGAGGGTATCCCCCAACTTCTGGGTTTCCGCCCAACGGTCCCAGGAGGTCTTCATCCACTCGTCCGGCAGCGCCTCACGCACGGCGGGATCGAGTTGCCAGGAACTGCGCACGTCCGCCACCGATGGTTCGCCGGTGAACTTGCCCGGCCACCTCGACCACCCTATCGAGAGGGTATTCCGCTCACGTTCAGGGACGGTGTGACCGGTGTGAATCGTGGCGCCGTTGCGGACGAGTGCTTCCCCCGGCTTGAGCCGAATCGCGACCTGGCCCGGCAACGGATCCACGCCGTTCCAACTGGGGGTGTACGGCACACCCTGGTCCTTCATCTCCTGTGGCAGGAGCACGTCATGCTCGAACGGCGTGCGCCAACGCTGGTGGCTGCCCGGTATCAACTCGTGGCATTCGTCGTCCACCAGTGCCAGGAAGAGGTTCACACCGTTCCGTTC
>JAKZWC010000101.1:0-4488 GCA_047515735.1 Spirochaetales bacterium
CCGCCGCGCGCCGCCGCCATCTCCACGAACGGGATGCACGCCTCGCGCACCGGTGGATGCGACACGATGCCGTGCAGGCCCAGCTCGCTCAGCGCCCACTCCGCCTCGTCCACCGCAACCTGTCCCAGGCACGGCTCGACCAGCGCCAGCCCCAGCGGCACGTGCTCGGGGAAGTCGCGGCGCGCGCGGGCGATCACCCGGTTCTGGTCGCGGATGTCCTCCAGCCCGCGCAGCATCATGCCGCCGGTGGCGGTCGGCATCGACAGGCTGGCGTAGACGCTGGTCTCGGCAAAGCGGGCGAGCGCCATGGCGGTGCTCTGGCCGGTGGGCGGCAGCCGGTTCAGGGTGCGCCCGACGTGGTTGTGACAGTCGATATAGGGTCTCATGGTCTTCCTCCTCCAAGCCGCGTCGGCGCGGCGCATGTGGCAGTTACGGCGGCCATACGCGGCCGAGATCCACCACGACGCCGTCCAGCCCTTCGCACGTAACGGAATCGGTGAACGTCCCCGCCGGTGTCGGCACCGGCCCGCGACGAACGTACTTGACGAGGTTACGCGCCACCGGATCGACAATCCAGTACTCGTCCACTCCAGCCCGCTGATAGAGATTCAGCTTCAATTCACGATCCTTGCGTCGAGTCGACGTTGACAGGATCTCGACTATCAGATCTGGCGGGCCGGCTACCGTCCTCTTGGTCAGAAAGGAGCCGCGCGGCGCCAACACCACCAGCAAGTCCGGCTCCACGATGTCGTGGTCGGAGAGTTGCACGGCGGTGGGAGCATTGAACACCTCACCGTTGCCCGGCAACTCGATCTGGGAGTAGAGCTGGAACTGGATGTGACGCGAGATACGCTGATGGTCGATGTAAGGGGCAGCGCTCACGTAGTGTACTCCAGCGATGATCTCATGGGACCTGCCGTCCTCGGGAAACGCAAAGTAGTCGTCGTACGTGAGCCTGGATCCGCTACGGGTAGTTGTCACCACGTTTTCAATTGATCGTACCTCCTACGGGTCCGCCGCGCAAGCTAACCCTGTTGATGATCAGGATGGCGCGCAGGAAAATAAGGCCTCGAAGAAGGTGTTCCAGTGGACCACGGCGTAGAACAGAACGACTGCGCAGTGTGTCCACGCCTCATCCAGCGCTGGTTGACGCCGACGTGCCCTGTTGCAGGTCGACGGCGCGGCGTTCGGCGCTGGCGCGGCGGGCGGCAGCGATGATGCGCAGGTTGTGCAGGGCCAGTTCGCCGCCGATCGGCGGCGGCGCGCCATTGGCCAGGGCCTCGAAGGTGGCGGCGAAGTAGCGCCCGTGGCCGCTCTCCGCCCAGGCGGGTTGCGCCGGCAACGCCACCTCCTGCCACTGCCGGGTGCCGCGCGCGTATTGCCACAGTCCGCGCCCGCGGCGCATCACCCGCACCCCGCCGGCCGGGCCCTGCACCTCGGCCAGGTTGGCGCTCTCGCCGGCGTCTCCGCCGGGCACGCACCAGGCGGTGGCCACCGTGGACAGCGCGCCGTTGGCGTGCTCCAGCAGCAACAGCGCCAAGTCGTCCACGTCGAAGGCGAAATGCTGCGTGGCCACCCGCGCCTCCACGTAGCGCACCGGCGAACCGACCAGCGTCTCCAGCAGGTAGATCTCGTGGTAGGCGGTGTCGTTGATGGCGCCGCCGCCGGCCGCCAGCGAGGCGCGCCACACCGTGTTCGGGTCGGCCTGGTCGTCGGTCTTGTTGAACAGCGACTTGGCGCGCCCGAAGTAGGGCGTGCCGGCGGCACCGGCGGCCAGCAGCGCCCGCGCCCGTTCCATGCCCGGCGTAAACAGGAAGTTGTGCACCACCGCGTAGGGCACGCCGTGGCGCCGCACCGCCGCCAGGACCTCCTGGGCTTGCTCCACCGAGGTAGCCATCGGCTTCTCGCTGACCACCGCGACACCGGCCGCCGCCGCGTCGATCGCCTGTTCGGCGTGCATGTGGTGGGGCGTGGCGATGGTAACCGCGTCCAACTCGGCGCGCTCCAGCATCTCGCGGTAGTCGGCGTAGCGCCGCTCCGCGGGCACGGCCAGCATCTCCCCGAGCTGCCCCAGGTTGTCCGCCACCGGATCGGCCAGCGCGGCCACCCGCACCAGCTCCGGAATCGCCTGGTACCCCGGCGCGTGGCTGAGCCGCACGATGCCGCCGCAGCCAATCAGACCCAATCGAACCGGTCGCTGCATCTCCCCTACCCCCTGCCGGACATGGCGTAGGGATCGGCGGCATCGCGCAATCCATCGCCCACGAAATTGTAGAGTAACACCGTGACCACGACAAACAGCGCCGGCGTCAACAGCCACGGGTAGATGGAAATGTTGGTCACGTTCTGCGCCCCCCGCAGCAGCGTCCCCCAGCTCACCGCCGGTGGCTGGATGCCGAGCCCGAGGAAGCTGAGCGCGGTCTCCCCCAAGATCATCCCCGGAATCGCCAGCGTCAGATGGACGATCAGGTAACTCAGGAAACCGGGCAACAGATGGATTACGATGATGCTGCCGCTGCCGGAGCCGGTCAGCTTGGCGGCGGTCACGAAGTCGTACTCCCGCAGCTCCAGCAGCTTGCCGCGCACCACCCGCGACAGTCCGGTCCAACTGAGCACCGACAGGATGATGGTGATGGCGAAGTAGACGCGGATCACCGGCCAGTTGATCGGAATGATGGCACTCAGCGCCATCCACAATGGGATATTGGGAATGGCCCCGAGGAACTCGATGATGCGTTGGATGATCAAATCGGGCGTGCCGCCGAAGTAGCCGGAGATACCCCCCAGGATACAGCCCAGCACGAAGCTCAGCAGCACCCCCACCAAGCCGATGGTCAGGCTGATGCGGCTGCCCGCCAGAATGCGCGACAACACGTCGCGGCCCAGGGCATCGGTGCCGAGCAGAAACAACCGCCCCGCGTCACCCGCGTGGAACAGGTGCCGGTGGCCGTCGATGCTGCCCCAGAAGCGGTAGGGTTCGCCGCGCGCGAAGAAGCGCAACGGATGGATGACGGAGGTGTCCTCCACGAACACCCGCTGAAAGGTGTTCATATTCAACTCGCCCTGCAGGCCGTACACGAACGGCGCCCGGAAGCGACCGTCGGCGTCCACCAGATGGACCCGTGTAGGCGGCGCGTTGACGTAGCCTTCATGCTGCGTGAGCGGGCCGTAGGGCGCCACGAACTCGTAGCTGAAGGCGACCAGATAGGCGAACATCAGCACGCTGCCGGAGATCACCGCGAGCCGGTGGCGCTTGAACTTGCGCCACACGAGCTGCCGCTGTGAGGCAATGAAGTAGCGCTCCTCCGCCGTCGTCGAGGCTTCCGCAAGCATGTCAGGCACCGCGCTCGAAACGGATGCGGGGATCGACCGCCACCAGCATCACATCCGATGCCAACACGCCGGTGACCGCCAACACGCTCTGAATCATCAACACGCTGGCCGCCAGATTGATGTCCTGCGACTCCAGGGCGTTGAACAACAGCGGCCCGAGGGTGGGCAGCCCCAGCACGATGGCGACGATGGTCTGGCCGGCGATCAGCTCCGGCAGGATGCGGCCCACGGTGCTGACGATGGGGTTGAGGGCCAACCGCACCGGGTACTTCATCAGCAAGCGGCGCCAAGCTACGCCCTTGGCCTGGGCGGTGATCACGTACTGCTTGCCCAGCTCGTCGAGCAGGGTGGCGCGCATGACACGGATCGTGCCCGCGGTAGCGGCGGTGCCGATCACGATGACGGGAATCCAGAGGTGGCTGATCAGGTCGAGCACCTTGGCCGCGCTCCACGGTTGATCCTCCATTCCGGGCGAATAGAATCCGCCGATGCTCAACCCGAAGAAGCGGTAGAACAGGAACAGCAGGATCAGCGCCAGCAGGAAGTTGGGGGTCGCCAACCCCATGAAGCCGATGGTGGTGACGGCATAGTCGCTGAGGCTGTATTGATGGGTGGCGCTGTAGATGCCGATGGGAATGGCCACCAGATAGGTGAACACGATGCTGACCAGCGAGAGGAACACGGTGGACGCCAGACGATCGGCGATCAGGCCGCTTACCTGCAGGCCGCGGATCGAGCGCCCCATGTTGCCGGCCATGAAGTTCATCACCCAGCGGCCGTACTGCAGCGGCAACGGCTTGTCCAACCCATACATGGCGCGGAGCCCCTGCTCCTCATCCTCGCTGACCAGATCACCCTGCGCCTCGCGGGCCGCGACGATGGCATCCACGGCATCCCCCGGCGGAAGCTGAATCACCCCGAAGATGGCCGCGCTGATCGCCATGAGAGTGATCACCAGGTAGATCAGGCGGCGGATCAGGTAACTGCTGTAGTTCACGGTAGTGGGGCGGAGACCGGTGAGTGGACGGTGCGTGACCGCCCACTCACGTGGTCAACCGGTTACTCGGCGAAATCGCACTACTGTGAGCCTGTTGCAGAAACTCTGGAGCGTTGATGAGGAAATCGGGGCGTGAAAACAAGAGGACTGATTTGTCG